>JAFDAT010000348.1:0-512 GCA_019313725.1 Deltaproteobacteria bacterium | reverse complement strand
GGGAATTCAACGATTTCATGGACCTGAACCGACTGGGGGGCATCATCGTCAAGGGACTTTCCCCGGAACCGTCTAAAGGGAATCCGCCGCCCAGGATTGTTGAAACCACGGGCGGTATGCTCAATGCCATTGGTCTCGAAAACGTGGGCCTGGACACTTTTATCGAGAAGAAACTACCGTTTTTAAAAAAATTATCGGTGCCGGTGTTTGCCAATATTTATGGAAAATCCGTTGAAGACTATGCCGAACTGGCCTTTCGTCTTGATGATGTGGAGGGTGTTGCCGGTGTTGAGATCAACATTTCGTGCCCCAATGTGAAGTCCGGCGGCATTGCTTTCGGTTCCGACTGCCAGACAGCGCACCGGGTGGTCAGGGCGGTCAGGGAAAAGACACGGCTGCCCGTCATGGTGAAACTTTCCCCTAATGTTACCGACATTGTCGAGATTGCCAAGAGCGTCGAGGCGGCAGGGGCCGACTCGCTTTCACTGATCAACACCATCACCGGCATGGCC
>JAFDAT010000039.1 GCA_019313725.1 Deltaproteobacteria bacterium | reverse complement strand
CAGAACGGTTCCACAGATACTCACGATGCCGGCAATCCGAACCAAGAGGAGGCCTTTAGCAGCATCCCCCTTTATGACCGGCGGACAGGTGCGGAAAATCATATAAATGTCGCCAGCCACGCTGTTCTCACCGGCGATACCGTTCTCATCGATAATATCGATCGTGATCAGCGGTTCGATTTTTCCAACGAATGCCGGTTCAATGAATTGTCCGAAACCGAGTGCGTAAGCTTTCTGGGTGTGCCGCTCAAGACCAGACAGGACAAAACCATGGGTGTGCTGCAGCTCTTCAATGCACGCATGCCCGACACCGAAGCCATCATTCCCTTTGAAGGGGAAAGCGTCAGATTTGTCGAGGCACTGGCTGCACAGGCGGCGATTGCGCTCAACAATCAGCAGTTGCTCGAAGCCCAACGCAATCTTTTCAATGCGCTTATTCAAATGCTCGCGGGGGCCATTGATGCCAAATCCCCCTACACGGGCGGCCACTGTGCCCGGGTTCCCGAGGTGGCCGTTATGCTGGCCGAGGCGGCCAGTAATGCAAACACGGAATCTTTGGCCGACTACAGGCTCGATTCCGAAGATGCATGGCGTGAATTCCGGGTCGCCGCCTGGCTGCACGACTGCGGCAAGGTAACCACTCCGGAATATGTCGTAGACAAAGCCACCAAACTGGAGACTATCTACAACCGCATTCATGATATACGCACACGTTTTGAAATCCTGTGGCGGGACGCGGAGATCGACTATTTCAGAAAATGCCTGAATGGCACTGTCGAGCATGAGTGGATCCGACAGGCATTTGCATTTGTGGCCGAGTGCAACGTTGGCGGCGAATTCATGCCCGGTGAAAAAATAGAGCAACTGGAAGAGATTGCCCGGCGCAAATGGGTGCGGCATCTCGACGATCGCCTGGGGTTGTCCCATGAAGAGACAGCCAGAATGGCCGTTGAACCACAGGAAGCGCTTCCTGTGGAAGAAAACCTGCTGGCCGACAAACCGGTCCACGTGATACCGCGAAGTATGGCCAACCCCTTTGGCGACAACCCGCATGGTTTCAAAATGGATGTCCCGGAGCACCTTTACAACCATGGTGAACTTTACAACCTGAGCATCCGCAAGGGAACCCTCACCGCTGAAGAACGTTTCAAAATCAACGAACACATCACCCAAACCATTATCATGCTCAACCAGTTGCCCTTCCCCGCTTACCTGAAGCAGGTGCCGGAATTTGCCGGCGCGCACCACGAAACCATGATCGGGACGGGTTACCCCAAACGGCTCAGGCGGGAGGACATGACCATCTCCGCCAGGATTATGGCCATTGCCGATATTTTTGAAGCCCTGACAGCCGCAGACCGGCCCTATAAAAAAGCCAAAACCCTGAACGAAGTCCTGCGCATCATGAGCTTCATGCGCAACGACCAGCACCTCGATGCCGAACTGTTTGACCTGTTTCTCGAAAGCGGTGTCTTCCGGCACTACGCTGAAAATTTTTTAGAGCCCGGGCAAATAGACGACGTGGATATCCGGAAATACCTGAAATCCGCCTGACAAATGAAGAGATCATATCGACAACTACCGCTTAAAATATTGCTCGCAATTTTCATGCTCCTTTTTAAATTGCATTAAAAGGAAACTGCCATGGCTCAAGAAGGTTTTAAGCGCAAGCTGACGGCTATTCTCAGTGCCGATGTCGAAGGCTACAGTCGTCTCATGGGTGAAGACGATGAGGCCACGGTCCGCACATTAACAACCTACCGTGAGGTATTGACAACACTGATTCAGCAACACAGCGGCAATGTGGTGGATTCTCCCGGTGACAATCTGCTGGCTGAATTTATCAGTGTTGTCGATGCCGTGCAATGTGCTGTTGCCGTACAAAAAGAGATCAAGTCACGCAACAATGAATTGTCTGAAAACCGTAGAATGCAATTCCGCATCGGTATAAATCTCGGTGATGTCATTCAGGTAGAACAACGGATTTATGGTGATGGGGTCAACATTGCCGCCAGGCTGGAAGGATTATCTGAATCAGGCGGTATCTGCATCTCCAGGACCGTCTTTGATCATATCGAAAGCAAGCTACCTTATGGGTATGAATTTTTAGGTGACCAAACCGTAAAAAACATCACAAAACCGGTGGGTGCCTACAGGGTTCTAATGGAACCCAGAGTGACGGTGGCCGGCCAAACGCCGCAGACTCCCCAAACCCCTTTACGGCGGTGGAAAACGGCCCTCGTGGGTTTTCTTATTTTGATTGCAGCCATCATCGGTGCAGGGGCCTGGGTTATCTATAACCGAACGATACCGGTCGATCCTGCATCTGTTGAGAAAAAGGCCCTGCCCTTGCCTGAACAACCCTCCATTGCGGTGCTGCCGTTTATCAACATGAGTGGAGACCCCGATCAGGATTACTTTAGCGATGGTCTCACGGAAGACCTTATCACCGCATTGTCGAAATTCCGAGGTTTGTTTGTCATATCGCGCAACTCCGTTTTTACCTATAAAGGTCAGGCCGTCAAACCAATTCAGGTAAGAAAAGAGTTGGGCGTACGCTATATGTTAGAGGGCAGTGTGCGCAAGGCCGACAACCGCGTTCGGATCACGGCCCAGTTGATCGATACCACCACGGGTGGGCACCAGTGGGCCGAGCGCTACGACCGGGAGCTCAAAGATATATTCACGCTTCAAGATGAAATCACGCAGCACATCGTGTCGGCTCTGGGTGTAAAATTCAGCCAGATAGAACAAGAACGTGCCCTTCGCAAAAATACGGCCAATCTTACTGCTTTTGACTATAACCTCCGCGGATGGTGGTATTACCACCGTTTTACCAGAGATAATAATGAGCAGGCCCGAAGGATGTTCGAGAAAGCCATCGAACTGGAGCCTGGGTTTGCCCATGCCTATGCGGGTTTGGGTTTGACACACTATGAGCAGTATGCCCAGATGTGGAACCAGGACCCCCGGTCTTTGGAACGCGCTTTTGAATTTGCAACAAAAGCTATCGCGCTCGATGATTCCCAATCAGCAGCCTACACCTTGTTGAGTCATGTCTATCTGTGGAGAAAGCAGCTTGACCAGGCCATTGCCGAGCAGGAGAGGGCCATCACCCTGAATCCAAACAGTGCCTATGGATATGCGGACCTGGCGGAAGCCCTGATCTGGTCTGGAAAGCCATCCGAAGCGTTTGAGTTGATAAAGAAAGCGATGCGCCTGAACCCCCACTACCCACCAAATTTTTTGTTCCTATTGGGGTCCGCTTATCTCAATATGGAACAGTACAATGAAGCTACTGCCGCATTAAATAAAGCCCTCACCCGCCAGCCCGATCATTTGGGCGCTCACCTGCTGTTGGCAATGATTTACAGCGGGGCAGGCCAGGATAAGAAATCCCATGCTCACATGGCCGAAGTCCTGAGGATTAACCCTCAACTTTCTATTCAGGCTTTGAGGCAGAGGGTCCCTGCCGAGTTGCCCGAGCAGAGCATTGATGCCCTGCGCAAGGCAGGGCTTCCTGATTAAAGATAGGCCTTCCATAAGATTATCGTGACAACTGGAACATATTGATCATATTTTCATTTTCAGAATTTTTAATTATAAATTGGAGTTTCCGCGCCGTGTTGTTGATAGCGTTTTTTTTGTAAGGTTTCCGAAGGTATTACGACTGTATCCTAACAGTAGTATAGATTTAGAAGTACGATAAAGAAATATTTGAAGATCGACGGGACAAATCATGAAAACAAAAAAACGGACAATACATACTTCCTTATGGGTTTGTTTATTCTGGGGCGCTACGGTTTTTTTAACGCCGGTCTGGTCCAACGCTACAGTGGACCATGGCCTCTATGCTGAGCTACTTGAAAAATACGCTCAAAATGGCACGGTAGATTACCAGGGTTTTAAAGAATCGGAGATCAAGCTTGATCAATATCTCAAGTTTCTATCGGAAACTGATATAAAGACGCTTTCTCGTGACGAGCAGTTTGCCTTTTACGTCAACGCTTACAATGCATGGACCATCAAATTGATCCTTACCGGTTATCCTGGAATTAAATCCATAAAGGACATGGGTAGCATCTTTAAAAGCCCTTGGAAAAAACAACTCGTCCGGATCGATGGAGATATCGTCACCCTGGATCATATTGAGCATGAAATACTTCGCCCCGGATTTAAAGATCCACGGGTTCATTTTGCTATAAATTGTGCATCCAAAGGATGTCCACCGCTGCGATCTGAGCCCTATCGAGCGGACATCCTGGAACAGCAACTGGATGAAATGACGCGGGAATTTATCAATGATTCCCAGCAAAACCGTCTTGAAGGGCGAACGCTCTATGTAAGCAGCATATTCAAATGGTTTTCAGAAGATTTCAATGACGATGTTGTCGGCTTCTTTTTGAAATATGCTCAGGAAGATCTAAAAAACCAGTTGGAAGATAACAAAAGTAAGATAAAAATAAAATACCTGGATTATGATTGGTCGCTTAACGGAAAATAGCATGGAAAATGTTAACCAACAGAAAAACAATCGGTTTAAAATTGTTATAAGGCTTTTGTTTCAATTCATCTGTGCTGTTCTAATTCTGTCGATGATCGCCTGTACAAAAGCCTACAAGGTCCCGGACCTGGGAGGCCTGTATAATAGCATGGTTCAGAATGAGAGCCCGTATCGAAACCCGGTGATCCTTATTCCCGGTTTGATGGGTTCCAAACTAGTCGATAAAGATACCGGCTCCGTGATATGGGGTTCTTTTGGTTTAAATACCGTGAGCCCGCGGACTGCCGAAGGTGCCCGGGTTATCGCCATTCCGATGTTAAGCGAAAAAAGGCTTGATGAAATGCGCGATAATGTAGAATCTACCGGGACCCTCGACAGAATGAGGTTTAATTTTTTGGGTTATCCCCTGGAACAAAATACCTATGCGCATATTCTGAGCGTTCTTGGTATTGGCGGATATCGGGACCAAAATCTTGCAGAAGCCGGTGTCATCGATTACGGTGACCGGCATTTTACATGCTTCCAGTTTGATTATGA
Organism: Deltaproteobacteria bacterium; assembly: GCA_019313725.1. GTDB lineage: Bacteria > Desulfobacterota > Desulfobacteria > Desulfobacterales > B30-G6 > JAJDNW01. The sequence continues at coordinate 9,953 of JAFDAT010000039.1, read as the reverse complement.
TTGGCGCAGAGATATTGTGGAAAGCGCTAAGAAGCTGGATACTTTTATTAATGAGAAAAAAAAATATGTCCAGCTTGAGATTGAAAAACGTTACGGTATTAAAGATTATGATGTCAAATTTGATATTGTCGCCCATTCCATGGGTGGGCTTGTCGCTCGTTATTATCTTAGGTACGGGAGTGAGGATTTACCACCTGACGCCAGTAGCCTGGAAGTAACATGGGCAGGTAGCCATCACGTAGAAAATTTGGTTATTATCGGAACACCTAATGCAGGTTCGATTGATATGCTTATCAATCTAGTCGAGGGTTTTAAGCCGGCCTTTTTTTTGCCGACTTATCCGCCGGCAGTTTTGGGTACCATGCCTTCTTTATATGAATTATTACCGCGGAGCCGTCATAACCCTGTACTGGATGAAAATAAACTTCCGATAAAGGATATTCTTGACCCCGAACTTTGGATAGAAAAAAGCTGGGGATTGGCCAATCCGGAACAGGATCGTGTCTTGAAATCCCTTCTTCCCGATATCGATAGCCCTGAAAAACGGAGGGAGATAGCTATTCTTTATCTGCGCAATGTTTTGAATCGGGCAAAACAATTCACAACCGTAATGGATATACCCGCCAAACCGCCCGCTTCTCTCAGAATACTGCTTGTGGCTGGTGATTCTGAAAAAACAAATAAAACGGTTCAATACGATTCAAAAGGCGGGCTATCCGTCATTGAAACCGGGTCAGGCGATGGGACCGTATTGCGCAGCAGCGCACTGGGTGATGAACGCTTAATCGACACCCAAGCTAGCCGGTTAATATCGCCCATCCAATGGAGTCAGGTTCTTTTCCTGTTTTCCAATCATCTTGATCTTACAAAGCATCCTGCCTTTACAGACAATCTTTTATATTTTTTATTAGAGAGTCAGAAGGATTAAAGCTCAAGCCACGTTTTCCCATCCGTATCCAGGCAGGCTTTTTCAATTCGAAGTATCCGCTTTGTAATCTTCGGGCAGGTTTCTCGACAGAACCGGTGATAGATTTTTAGCGCCGATGAATCGGTTCAATATTTTAGGATCGGTCTCGCGCAGATCCACAAATAGCAACCCGTCAACGACATTGGAAAAAGATTTGTCCACATTAAAGCTTAGCAACTTGCCGTTCAATTTGAGATAATGCTTCAGCAGCACCGGGACCCCTTTGCCGTCTTTTTCAATTTCGGAAATTAGAAATGAGATATCTTCAACATCACGTATGGAAGCCTGCAGGGTTGCCTCATCCAAGTAGTCTATCCGTGGGGGACGGAATGGGTGCCGGGCCGACACAAAAGAGGACAGCCCATCATCAGATCTTTTTTCTTTAAGAAATTTCACCAGCAGTGATTTAGAGACCGCGTGATAATCGCTGCTTATACTGACCGGCCCAAACAAAGTTCGATATCGTGGGTTTCGCCTGATGAATTCACCGATCCCCCGCCAGATCAGTATAAGACTATTGAATTTTTTCTGGTATTCAGGTCGCACAAAGGAACGTCCGAACTCGATCGCCCCTCCCAACTGATCCATAAACCCGGGTTCAAAACGGAAAAGGGTGCTGGTATACAGACCCTTTTGGCCATGCATTTTTAATATCTGATCGACCAGTCCCATGCGATAAGCACCGATCAATTCCGATGTTGCCTGATTCCATAAAAACAGGTGAAGATAATAAGCGTCAAAACGGTCCAGATCCAGCGAACGACCGGTCCCCTCTTGAACATCGCGGTAGGTATATTCCCTCAACCTACCGATCTCATTCATCAAATATGGTATTTGCGCGCTGCGCGCGAGATAAACGCTAAAATCACCCCTTTGCACCAGTAGCTGGCCTTTGGGAAGATGCCCGATTTCCTTTTTCAAAATGGATCTGGGGACCGGTTCGATCAATGGTTGTGGCAATGGCTCCTCTCTGATGCGGGAGTTCAAACCACCCGTTGCGAGATGGCGCCTTGGATCCCTAACCCTAAGGATTTCCGTCTTGAGCCGCAGGCACTCGGTAATACCTTCATCTGTTGAATAACGACTAAGGTACTGCCATGATACAGGGCTACCGATGTGGACGGTTAGGCGCTTTCCGGTTTTGTTTAGCAGCTCCCGAATCAGCATGGCTGTTCGAAGGCGAGGGTGCAGCAGCCCCATCAACATGAAAAGAAAGCTGTTTCTCCCGGGAAAATAAATGGGTAGAACCGTAGCTTTAGAAAGTCTGACAAGCGCACCGATATGCGATGCCCACGCCGGTTCGACGACGCGCCCCTTGGCGGGTTGATAGCTGGCAACCTCTCCAGCCGGAAATGTTACCAGCCCATTTCCCTGCTTCAACCAGGCAAGACTTTGCTTCAACCCTTTCAAGTTGGTTTTTTTTATACCATCGCTCTCAAAAGGGTCCACGGCGATGATATAATCCCGTATCCCGACAACACGATTCAGAAGATAATTGCCGAGAATACGAATATCGGTTCGAATTTTCAACAACAGGGAGCCCGCTATAACACCTTCAATGGCTCCAAAAGGGTGATTTGCAACTACTACCAGTGGGCCTTGCTTGGGTATCTGTTCAAGCTCATGGGGTTTTGCATCATATTGTACATCCAGCAAGTCGAGAACCGTATCGAAGACAGTATTCCCCGGAATGCCCATATCCATTTTTTTCTGGAAAATGTCATACAAATAATTTAATCGATCCAGGGCCAGAATGCGCTCAGCAGGTTTTTGGATTGCTTTGAAGAGCATCCGACCCACTTGATGATCTATGGTATCTTGCAAATTTATGAACTTCGGCATGTTTGGCACCTCCTATATTATAATGATGGGCCTTCTCCCCCAGGTGGAAAAAAGGACTCCAGGATTCATGAATTCCTCCACAAGGAGGGCTTTACTTCACTCCGTCAATCACGGCTGCGGTTATTCGGTCAATGGGTACAATCGTGACAGCTTTTGTTCCAATCGATAGTTTCGGAAAAGAGTTGCCATGCCCACGGGCCGAAAGCCCCTGGCACGGTTTAGGGCTCCTATTCTAAAGAGCAAGGCCCACTGCCGGATCAGGGTTTGATAAGCGTCTCCTAGCGAGATGGAGCTGTCCCAGATGCTGGTGGCCTCCCCACCGGCACCGTTGATTTCGACAATTTTAAAATCCTCGCCGCTCTGCAACGCTTTAAAATCGGGAAAACGAACATCGAAACGACCAAAATAGAATTCAGGAATCGTTTTGGCAACCTCGTCGAACGTGGCGCTTATCTCTTTTGTGATGTAGGCGTTTCCGTTACGAAAAATTGTTCCGCGGCTATGGCTTCCGGCGAAATTGAGCCTGAAAGTTTCACCGGGTGGGAGCACTCGATCCAGCTGGTTGGCGTGTCTTGGGAAATAGACATGCGGGATCTGTCCAGCCCGTGGGTCCCTTATGATCAATTCTCGAAGTGTCGATCGACCGTCGCCTATTACGCGCGGAAAATACTTAAGCGTAATCGAAAAAATAAACCCGTTGGGCGCTCCGGGAAAGCGAATATAGAATATGCCGGCTTCTGGTTCGTAATCAACGTATTCCTGAAATAAAATGGTCTGGCCGGGTGGGAAGTTAGCCACGTAAGCAGCCAAATCTTTCTTGTTTTTTGCAAGTCTTACCCCCACGCCTCGGCACCCGATATCAGGTTTTGTAACGACAGGAAAAGAAATCCCTGCTTCAGATAGTACAACCATGGCACGTGCCACGTCTGCTGCGGTGTCCCCCTCCTGCTTAGATCGAATTAATGCGGCGTGCTTGGCAAACCATTTTTTGCCCTCAGGCTGGACCAGATCCAATATCTTTGACTTCGACTCACCCGTCAAATCGCCATCCGGGAATAGTGGATTTGCCACCGTAGGCAAGGTAATCGAAAAGTGTCTCAGTGAGAGCACTCCCCATGTCAAGGCAATGGGGATGTAAAATAGCCATGGCGGCCAGAATTCATAAAAAGAAAGTGGTGGTTGACTAAGATTGATTGGCGGCATTCCGGGAATACCGGCCACGATCTTAGGCGGCTCTAAATCCCTGCTACCGTGTTCCTGATTGATTTTTTTCTGCGGTTTGCTGTTGGAATCAGGCATCCAACGCTCCGAGGGTGTTGGTGCCAATAACGCATGCCGATATATCCGTGAAAGTGCGATGATAGCCAAAACGACACCCCCGGCCAGAATCCACCGCCACCATCCCAAACGATCGTGGAAATAGATGCCGAAGTAAATTACCGCAGTAAACAGCAGCGATGTCCATAACGTCACTGCGAGAAACGCAGCCATCGTGAATCGCCAGAAGGGAAGACCTAACAGTCCCGATGCCGTGTAATAGGGAAACCGCGCACCGGGTATGAAGCGCGCAGCAAATACCATGGGTAAAATGCGATGCGCCATCCAGTTGCGCATATCGATCGTCTTCCGTTGCCGAAGCATACGGCGAACCCAAGGGCTCTTCGTCGACAAACGGCCCAAACCGTAAAGCCCTACATCTCCCAGCACTATGCCGGATATCAAGGCGATTATCGCCAAATAGATTGGCAGTATACCATCTGATGCCAGCATGGCGGCACCGACCGTTGCCGCATCCTCCAAAATGAACGTGGCGAGTATAATGGCCAAGGCTATTGCAAATGGGTCAGTCCCCAGAAGAATAAGATAGTTGATTATTTTATCGGAATCGATCATTTCTTTCTATTCCTTTTTCTATGGATGAGATACTTCACTGCGTTCAATATAATCCTCTGCTAATATTTTTCGGCTAAATCCATAATTGCCGCTTGTATATGTGCTCTCGCCATCCATGGTAGAAAATGGTTGAAACCTTCCAGACCTTTCAAAGTTACCTTTTTAGTGCCTGTAAGATTACGTTGCATGAATTCCACATTTTGGTAGGAGACCAGATCATCCTCGGTGCCATGCACAATCACAACCGGCACACGGACTTTTTCCAGTAAAGGGTGTAAACTTTTCAACTCGGTTTTCAAGGCCATCAATTCACGGTTAGCATTCCGAACCGACCGGGGCAGCAGCGTACGGATCGGCCAGGATGCTCCCAGGCGTTGAAGCGGGTGAATGCGTTCCTGAGAAGCGTCCAGGGAACCTGCCACAATCACGATACCCGATAGTGCATCGGGCTGTGTCGCGGCCACCCATGCGGCGATGGGACCACCCAGAGAATGCCCGACAAGAATCGGTTTACGTCCTGAATGGTTTTCGAAAAGAAGGCTGACCGCTTTGGCCTGATCCGCCATTGAAACGACCGCATGATCAGGACCACTCCACCCGAATCCCGGACGATCGAGAGCTAAGTATTGGAATCCCGGGGGAACGGTGATTAGATAATCGGCCCACCCCTCGGCTGATCCGGGAGTCCCATGAATAAAGATCACCTGTTGCCCATCCGGGTTTCCAGCCACCAGCGCACTGATCGTTTTTGCATCTGAAATCTCGCCGGCATACATTCGTCGCGGCAATCCGGATATATCCTCTACCGAGGATTCCGGGCCGGGAATCCCGCAGGATAACAACAGCCAGATCCAAACGGACGATGGAAGCTTCATCCAGCGATATTGCAATCGGCTGACATTGGGTCGGAATGCGGCAAGCGCCGCTAAAGATTGTGATTTTTTTAACAACATCGTGTTCACCCAAAAAATAAACTTTGCTATCTCTGGTCATCAACAATCGATCCCTTATATTATAGATTCTATTGCCTTTTGATATTTAGTCGCGCAAATATGGAAAACCTTACAAATCTATCCGAATTAGCTTGTTCCATTTCGAACCCAATAAAGAATACTGGCGGCGAGATAATAAAGACCAAATAGTTCCACGAATAAAAATATCCAGTAATACCAAATCTTGACAATGAGCTTCGTGGGTATAAGCACGCCTACCCCAACGGTTCCCAAGCATAACAACGAAATGTGTAAGGATTTTCAAAACCAATCGACGAAAGAAATAAACGAAGAACTTCAAAGATGAAGCAAGTTTTTCAAATAAAGATCTAGAATCGTTTGTTGGTTAGATTAAACATTTATTTTTTTAAGTTAAAAGGGGTTTTTCTATGAAAAAATATGCACCCAAGATAATCCTCGTCATAGCCCTCTTGACTGTTGCTGTTTCTTTTTTTGTGTTTGACCTGGAACAGTATTTCACCCTGGAAAATCTGAAAGAACATCAGCAGGTTTTTGAAGACTATTACCAACACAATAAATTCCTGACCATTACACTATATTTTATCGGCTATGTTGTTATGGCTGTACGTTCGTTACCGGGTGCTGCAGTGATGACGCTCGCCGGTGGAGTGTTGTTGGGGCTGGGTGTAGGCACCCTGCTGGTAAGCTTTGCATCCTCAATTGGAGCCACGCTCGCTTTTCTTGTTGCTCGATTTCTACTTCATGAGAGTGTTCAAGGCAAATTCGGGGAAAAACTGACCACCATAAACGAAGGCGTTCGTAAAGATGGAATATTTTATCTTTTCACCCTGCGTTTGGTACCGATATTTCCGTTTTTTGTCATTAACCTGGTCATGGGCTTAACCCCCATCCGCATACTTGTTTTCTATATTGTCAGCCAAATAGGTATGTTGCCGGGCACTATTGTGTATGTGAATGCGGGGACACAGCTGGCCAAAGTTCAGTCGCTTCAGGATATCTTGTCTCCGGCCCTGATTTTTTCTTTTGTTCTTCTGGGTATTTTTCCTTTGATTGCTAAAGCTTTAGTTTCTTTTGTAAAAAGTAGGCGCATATATGCGGGATGGCCGAAGCCTAAACGTTTCGATTACAACATGGTGGTCATCGGCGGCGGCTCAGCTGGGCTGGTTGCTTCCTATATCGGAGCCACGGTCAAGGCCAGGGTGGCTCTCATTGAAAAACACCGGATGGGGGGTGACTGCCTTAATACCGGATGTGTTCCCAGCAAAGCGCTGATCCGGTCAGCCAAAATGCTGGCTTATGCCAGGCGGGCCAAAGAATTTGGATTTCAATCAACAGAGATCAATTATGAATTTGCCGATGTCATGGAGCGTGTTCAACGTGTTATCAAGAAGGTGGAACCCCACGACAGCATCGAAAGATATACGGACCTGGGTGTGGAGGTCATTCTTGGGGAAGCCAAAATCACATCACCTTATACCATTGAGGTGAATGGCCAAACACTGACCACCCGGAGCATTGTTGTATCGACAGGCGCACGGCCATTTGTTCCGCCGATTCCTGGATTGGATCAGGTTAAGTACCTGACTTCAGACAATGTCTGGGAGATGCGAAACCTACCGTCTCGACTGGTTGTTTTAGGCGGAGGGCCCATTGGCTGCGAACTGACCCAGGCGTTTTCCCGATTGGGTTCCCGGGTGACGCAGGTTGAGATGATGTCGCGCATCATGCTTCGTGAGGATGAAGACGTTTCTAAGATGGTCCATAAAAAATTTGAAGATGAGGGTGTACGCGTACTTACCGGTCACAAAGCCAAAGAGATTCGGGTTGACGGAGATCGCAAAACTCTGATCTGCGAGAACGATTCCGGTGAATTGGAAATCGAGTTCGACGAAATTCTAGTGGCCGTCGGGCGGGCTGCAAATGCCAAGGGATTCGGTCTGGAGGAACTGGGCGTAATCTTACGGTCCAACGACACCATTGAGACCAACGGCATGCTGCAAACAAATTATCCTAACATTTACTGCAGTGGTGATGTGACCGGCCCTTACCAGTTTACCCACACGGCCGCCCATCAATCCTGGTATGCTGCCGTGAATGCACTATTCGGCAGAATCAAGCGATTTTCCGTTGATTATCGCGTCATTCCCTGGTCCACTTTTACTGATCCCGAAGTTGCACGTGTGGGGTTTAACATTCAGGATGCCAAGGAAAAGAACATCCCTTACGAAGTGACCGACTATGGGATTGACGATCTGGATCGCGCCATTGCCGACAGCGAGGACTATGGTCTTGTGAGGGTGCTGACCAAGCCGGGAACGGATAAGATCCTGGGCGTTACCATTGTTGGGGCGCATGCTGGTGACCTCATTGCTGAATATGTTTTGGCAATGAAAAACAATCTCGGGCTGAACAAAATCATGGGCACGATTCATATTTATCCCACACTGGTCGAAGCCAACAAATATGCAGCCGGAGCATGGAAAAAGGCTCACGCACCCGAAAAGATGCTCGACTGGGTGGGCCGTTATCATACCTGGATGCGCGGATAAGGCAAATCAGCGACCACCGGCAGAGCCGGTGGCTTAAAAAGGGAGTTATTGTATAAGATGCCCAAATTGGAGGAAAGTTGAAGCATCACTTGTCCATGCCTTTCAGTTGCGATCCAGGGATTTCCAGCTTGTAAAAAATAAATGATTTGATACCCTGATCGGCATCGTCGATAACAACTTATGCCGGTTAGGGATATCATTGGAATATGGTTTGAACAAAACCCAAAACGAAAGGAGGTCAACAATGGCAAGATTACCCGTTATTACAGAAGAAAAAGCAGATGAACATACAGGAAAAACCTATGCCGCAATAAAGTCTAAATTTGGCATGGTGCCGAATATATTTAAAGGCATGGCGAATAGCAGCGTCACCTTAGATGCCTATTTGAAGCTCGACGAGATGATATCCAATGGTAGCTTCACCCCTGTTGAGCAGGATGTCGTTAGGATTGTGGTCAGCCAATATAACAATTGCAGGTACTGACTGGCCGCACATACCGGTAGTTTATCGGGACAGGGGTTAACCAGTGAAGATATTGTAGACATCCGCAAAGGAAATGCGAATGATCCTAAACATGCAGCGTTGATCAATTATACATTAAGAATCCTCGAGACTAAAGGTTATGTCAGCGACATCGATATTGAAGCCTTCAAGAATGCCGGATATGCGGATGCTCAGGTAGCAGAGATTACCGTTATTATTGCCCAGAAAACCTTATCCAACTTTTTTAACCATATCAATGATACGGACCTTGATCTTCCTGCAGCCCCGGAAATATAGTCGGTCATGAATTCATCTCAAAAAACGGCTGCCCAAAATTCCCGCAGACTCTCTCACCTCCGCTGGACCATCGGCATGCCATATTTTGTCCAGGGCACAAAAAACTTAACGGAAATTCCCATCCTGTTTTTCATCAAGTTTCAGCTCGGAATGGACGATGCCGGAGGGCAACTGTTCGACGCTTTGAAGAGCATTGGATGGATGATGAAACCCATTTGGGGCTACATTTCCGATCGGTTTGCGCTGTTCGGCTATCATCGAAAATCCTGGTATGTATTGATGGCCTGCCTGGCGGTTGTATTCTGGTTTATGGCTGCTATTTTATATTATCTGGGAATCACCATCCCGTTGATTTACTTCATTGTTTTTAATCTTACGTTTACAACATACGCATTTGTGGACGTCGTGACGGATGCCATCATGGTAACAGAGGGGCAGCGTCTGAAAAGGGTAGGATCTTTTGTCAATTTTCAATGGTTGATCTTGTCTATCTCAAATGCAGGCGCGTTGTTATTGGGTGGCTGGTTGCAGTATAACATTGAGGGCGGGTTGGTGGAGCCATGGGTGGTTTTTTTTCTGGCTGGAATTCCACCGTTGTTTACAGCGCTGGTCGGTTTCCGGTATATTCCTGAAAAAAAGCAGCTTAAGCCGCGCAAGCACACAAAGAAATTGGAATTATCGACAGCGTTCAACCGGGCATGGCCTTATATCAGATCCGTTCCGAGTCGTTTGAACCGTTTTCGGAAAAACAACCACACCATATGGCTGCTGATGCTTTTTATCTTTTTTTGGAAGTTCAGTCCATCGGTTGGATACATCGAGCGAAGCTACTTGATCGATAAACGGGAATTTACAGGGCAGATTTTCGGCATCATCCTTTCATCCGGAGGGATTATATTTTTATTGTCGATTCTCACTTATCGTTGGATGGTGCGAACGTTTCGCCG
>JAFDAT010000347.1 GCA_019313725.1 Deltaproteobacteria bacterium | reverse complement strand
TTATTGGCCTCGATCACCTTGAGGGCCTCATCGGTCCAATAGTCGGTGAGATAGCCGCCCGGCTCGAACCTGTCTCCGCCGTTGAAGCTGGCGGAAAAACGCCCCATTCCCCAGAGAAATCGATCGATGGGATCATAATCCAGCTTGGCATTGACAACTTCAGGGTGGTCGGCCGGCAAATAAAGAAAACCGTCCATGTATAGGCTTTCGTCAAAGCCCTGGGCTTCTGCACGTAAAGGACCTGTTCTACCCAAATGCCACTTGCCGATGTGGACCGTGTGGTAACCGGCTGCTTTCAAGGCCTCGGCAATGGTAATCTCTTCAGGTGGCATGCCCATGTCATCAAAAGCCATGATATTGTCCATGGCTTCCTGGTGTACGATGGGATATCGCAGTCGATCCTTATTCTGTCTGGAAATCCGGTCGATCATCTTGCCCATGCCGTCGGGCAAAGCCATGAACTCATACCCGAACCGGGTGGGGTAGCGCCCCGTCATGATAGCCGCCCGGGAGGGGGCGCAGGTGGGCGAGGACGCGTAGGCCTTGGAAAAGGAGACTCCCTGTTCGGCCAGGGCATCGATATGCGGCGTGTTGAGAGTTGCCCTTGACTTATCCGCTGCATAAAAACTGATGTCGTTGAACCCCAGGTCGTCGGCCAGGATGACGATGATGTTGGGTTTGCGCTGGGATGGGCTTTCGGATGAGGTCATAGGGCCCTTATCCCACATCACTTCTTTATTGGGGCCGATGGGTTGATCCATATATACTTTTATCCTGAGGACCTGCATCAGAATATCAATGCGGTTTACCCAGGCAATACCAACAACGATGACCAGAATTCCTATAATCCAGACAATTTTTCGCATCATGATGCACCTTTGATAAAGTTGACCACCACCCGAGCTAATTCCTCGCCGCAGTCCTCCTGCAGGAAGTGGCCGCCGTCCTTAATGGTGGTGGGGGGCTGACCCTTGGCGCCCGGCACCTGTTTCTGAAAAACGCTCTCGCCGCCCCTGGTAATAGGGTCGCCGTCGCTGAAAGCCGTTAAAAAAGGTTTCTCGAAACGGCTCAGCACTTTCCAGGCCTCGCGGTTGGCCTGGGATGCGGGGTCGTCCGGCGTGATGGGCACAAGAGACGGAAAGATGCGGGCACCGGCCTTATAGGTATCATCTGGAAAAGGCGCATTGTAGGCTGCTACAACTTCGGGTGCCATTGCTTTCTGGGTGGACATGGCAACAATGGCACCCGCGTCAAAATCCGGCGTTTCAATGGAGAACTTGCGCCAGTTCAAAAATGCATCGCTGATCGAATGATCGCCCGTGGGCAGTCCGGTGTTGGCGACGACCGCCCTGGCAAAGCGATGCGGGCTGGCCGTCAAGAGGCGCAGCCCGATCAAGCCGCCCCAGTCTTGGCACACCAGCGTGATGCTGCTCAGATCCATTTGATCCAGCCAGGCCTGCATCCAGTCCACATGCCGCTGGTAGGTGTAGTCATCTTGTTCCGTTGGTTTGTCGGAACGGCCGAAACCCACCAGGTCCGGTGCAATGGCCCGGTATCCGGCATCCGTAATGATTGGAATCATTTTGCGGTAGAGGTAGGACCAGCTGGGTTCGCCGTGCATCAGCAGCACCGGCTCAGCATCTCTGGGCCCCTCGTCGACGTAGTGAATCCGCAACTGTGTATCTTCAGGGCCGGGTACCGTAAGGTAGTTCGGTTCGAAGGAATAGCCCGGCAGGTTCTCGAAGCGTTTGTCCGGTGTTCTCAGGATATTCATTCTTTGGTCTCCTTTTTTAATGTAGCGTAATCAGGTTTTACATCGTTTCAGAAATCACCCAGCAGGGCTAAAGCCCTGGACTATAATGATTTAAAGCTATTTGTCTGCGGTCCGCTGTGACTTAGTGCAGGGTTTCAACCTTGCTCAAACCAGTTGCGGGGCAGCCTGTTCACCCTATATTCTCACCGGCATCGCTTACACTTGGGCACTCGATTTTTGCAGTGGTAAAACTTTCGGCCGGATTTTTTTCCAACTTTCCCCTATTAGGCAGGCGCGCATGCACTCGATGCAGTAATCCACGTCCGTGATATAGGCTTGGCCGCTTTCCACCAGAAAATCGCGCTGCTGCATGTGTCGGCGCAGCATTTTGATGTACCCCGGCCACTCCTTAATTGAAGCCGGCGGCAGGCGTTTGAAACCCATTGACCAGTAGACAAAACACGGGTCCACGTCATAGCGGTCTGGTTTCAAAGCGCCGGAAGGGCAGGCCTTCACACATTTGTCACAGCCACAGCAAAGATCGAGGTCCTTGCTTGGATCGGGCTCGAGGGGCGCTTCGGTGACAATGGCGCACAACCGCTGGTGCGGTCCAAACTCGGGGGTCAACAGCAGGTTGTTCCGGCCGATCTCTCCCATGCCGCAACTCACGGCCGCGTGCTTGAAGGACAAAAAGGCTGCTGTCCGGGTCTGGCGAAACTTTTTGCCTGTCGCAGGATCGTTTTTAAATATCTCCACCGGTTTATCCGCTGAAATGGGTAGGGTCAAAAAGCCGGCACGCTCAAGTTGGCGGCCCAGTTTTTCCGCGGTTTCATCCAGCAAACGGGAGGTCTGCATTTTGCTGCGCGTCCAGAGCATGATGTCCGGGGCATAAACCGACCCGAGAGAGTGGGCCACGGCCATGACAATCACGGATCTGGCTGTCGGCATCAGGGCCGCTGCCGGGCGGGGCGGATGCGCCAGGATCAGATTGTCGGTATCGGCGATTCCCACCAGGTCGATGACTTGGTCAAGAATCCACGCCTTGATCGTTTCCGCGTTAACAATGTTATTCAATATCTTCATACATGGCCCTGCGCTGCGGGTCCATGGCTTCCATTTTTTGTATCGCCTCCTCGGGAGGAACCGCTTCAACAGACCCGTTTTCGTTCTGCACAACCACACCGGCCTCCTTCAGCAATTGAAAACGCCGCTGCCGCTCCTCCTTTTTGGGATGGCAGACCAGCTGGCAGTTACCGCAAGTGATAAACATCTTATGGGGCGACAGCGAGTGGTAATAGCCCCCGCCCATATCAGGCCACTCCCCGTATTTAGCCAGACCGTTCATCAGAGCAGGTCCGAAGGCCTCGTCTTCTTCAGGTATTTCGAACCGCCCCGGCGACCAGGTCGACCATTTTCCCGAGGGGTGCAGTCCGGTGAAGCCGCCGCATACGTATTCGCACCGCAGGTAGCTTTTGCGTTTGGAATACTCGAAAGCCTTCCCCCCCATGGTTACGGTGGTAAGCTCATCCGGGTCCATGGTGCCGGAAGCGCAGGACGCCATGCACAAGCAGCACCCGTCGCAGTAGTTTTTTTCGGGCGGCAGCGGCTCGGTAGGCTCGAATTCCGCCGTGGTTATGGTGGCCCCCAGGATAACGGTTGCGCCATGTTCGGGGATAATCACATTTCCGGAAAGGCCGAAACAGCCGACGCCCGAGCGCACGGCCAGGTAGCGTAGGGATATATCCGGCAGCATGTCCAGCAACCCGCCGGGGGTATCTGAACGATAGTAGTTGTTGGCAATGACGGGAACCGATTTGTGCCCCTTCATTTCGATATAACCAGCCAGGTTCAGTGCTGCACCGCTGACAAGATTGTTGACGTCGATGTTGTTGCGCTCATGGGGAGCCCGATCTTTTTTGGATAGATATAGATCGATGGGTCCGGCATCCAGCGTGTAGGCAAAACTGATGGCGGACCTGGCGCCGGGAAGAAGCTGGCGGATGTCGGTCGATTCGGGGCCGCCTTCCAATGTTTCTACCGTTGCAATACCCACGGCACAGGCCCCGCCCAGGCGGGCTTGATCTAAAACAATTTCACGCAGATCTTCCATGATGTCCCTCCATTTTTATTTATGATCGTTTACAGCTTAGGCAAAAAGCATATTCCTGTCAACAGTATTTTACCGATCGTTAAAATTTAATGGCGAACCCATCCATAGAAATAATGCATAGCCTCAGGGTGGTTACATCAAGGATTTTCTTGAAAGAAACGGCAAGGGTTATACACGCATAGCCCGAATTTCCCTGTTTTCCGGGGCAGGATGATACGTTTTCCACCCATTGTATACCGCGCCTATCTGATCCGGATGCCGGTTACTTCAGGCCGTCCGCATGATTCATCACATCCTTCGC
>JAFDAT010000346.1 GCA_019313725.1 Deltaproteobacteria bacterium | reverse complement strand
AAAGTCCGTTATGGTCGGTTTTGCACACAACGCGGTACTGGGCGTAGCCGACAAGATAATTGAGGCGGTAAAAAATAAGGCCATCAGCCACTTTTTCCTGGTTGCCGGCTGTGACGGTGCCAAGCCGGGCCGCAACTACTACACCGAATTTGTCGAGAAGGTCCCTAAAGACAGTGTCGTGATGACCCTGGCCTGCGGAAAATTCCGTTTCTTTGACATGGAACTCGGGGACATCGGCGGCATTCCCAGGCTCCTCGACCTGGGCCAGTGCAACGATGCCTACTCCGCCGTGCAGATTGCCGTCGCTCTGGCCGGTGCCTTTGACTGCGGCGTGAACGATCTTCCGCTCTCCATAGTGCTGTCCTGGTACGAGCAGAAAGCCTGTGTCATCCTGCTCTCTCTGCTGCACCTGGGTATCAAGGATATCCGCCTGGGGCCGACCCTGCCGGCATTTATTACACCCAACGTACTTGACGTACTGGTAAAGAATTTCAATATTATGCCCATAACCACACCGGATGAGGATCTCAAAGCCATCCTCGGGTAATCTCGCTCTGCGATATTACGAAACGCGGCTGCGCTGCGCCGCTAAACATGACGGAATGATCAGGTATCCATACAAAATTAATCGTGTGGATCCTGTTCATCCTGTCAAATAAAAGGATCTGCCATGAAATGCCCAGGACAAGACAGCCGATACTGGAAACCCGGAGCGATTTTCAATGAAAAATGTCCCAAGTGCGGCAACAGCGTCGAGTTCTTCAAGGACGACACCGCCCGAAAATGCGGGCAGTGCGGGCACCGGTTTATCAACCCTAAAATGGATTTCGGCTGCGCCTCCTACTGCGAGTTCGCCGAGCAGTGCATGGGGACGCTGCCCCCTGAGCTTTTAGCCGAAAAGGAAGACCTTTTGAAAGACCGCGTGGCCATCGAAATGAAACGCTATTTCAAGACAGACTTCAAAAGGATCGGCCATGCCACGAAAGTGGCCCGCCACGCGGAGCGTATCGGCAAAATGGAGGCCGGCAACCTGGCCGTGATTCTGTGTGCCGCCTATCTTCACGACATCGGGATTCATGCGGCAGAGCGCAAACACGACAGTACGGCCGCAAAACACCAGGAGCAGGAGGGGCCGCCCATCGCCCGTGAGATCCTGGAAAAACTGGGGGCCAAGGAAGCCTTGATCGACGAAGTCTGCGATATCGTCGGACATCACCACCACCCCAGGGAAGAGGAAAGCGTCAACTTCAAGGTGCTCTATGATGCCGACCTGATTGTCAATTTAGAAGAGAAGCTCAAGGAAAAGCCCAAGCAGGGGGAGGAACTCGAAGATTTGATTGCCAAAGCTTTTCTGACCGACAGCGGGAAAAAAGTGGCCGGTAACGTGTTTGGGATTTAGTGTAGCACAGGGTTTCAACCCTGCCTGGACGGACTGCCGGACAGCTTGTTCTGCCCAATCAAACAGCAATATTTGGAAAGGAAAATACCATGAAAGTAATGCGAAAAATAATCGAAATCGATGAAGAAAACTGCGACGGATGCGGACAATGTGTCCCCGGTTGTGCCGAAGGCGCGCTTGAAATTATTGACGGCAAGGCCAAAGTGGTCGCCGAAGTGTTCTGCGACGGTCTGGGTGCCTGCATCGGGGAGTGCCCCAACGACGCTCTGACCATTGTAGAGCGCGAAGCCGACGAGTTTGACGAGGAAGCGGTCGAGGAACGCCTTGCCGAACTGGATAAAGAGAAGACGTCAGACAAGGCTGAAATGGCCTGTGGATGCCCGTCCAGCCAGATGCAGTCCTTTATTTCAACGACCTGCGAAGGCGCCAACCAGCCGGCAGCCTTTGCCAGCACCGAATCCGCCCTGGCCCACTGGCCGGTTCAGATCAATCTCATTCCCCCCCATGCGCCATTTCTGAAAAATGCCGATCTTCTGGTGGTGGCGGATTGTGCCCCGATTGCATTTCCCGATTTCCACGGGCGCTTCCTGAAGGATAAAGTCGTAATGATGGGGTGTCCCAAGTTTGATGATGCCGAAGCCTATATCGACAAGTTCACGCAACTCTTCAGCACCGCAGGCGTAAAGAGCGTCACCACCGTGGTCATGGAAGTGCCCTGCTGCTCCGGCATGCCCTTCATTGTCAAAAAGGCACTGGAAAATTCCGGAAAGGACGTGCCCCTCACGGAGGTTGTCATCAGCACCCGGGGTAAGATCTTAGAAGAGCGGCTCACTTAAAATCAGCCCCAACTTTTTTCGCGAATTTATCGTTTGTCGGGGGGCCTCCTATTATGATTTTGACCTGATCACGTATTCCTGCCTCTTTAATTGAATCAATTGCCAGTGGAATTGATTGCATGGTGGTACTTACCGTAGCCAGCGTCAGACAGACAGGTTAACCGTTTTTTGATATAAGGTCACCTTCAATGTAGCGGTGAATAACACCGGAAATTAACGTTTGGTAGGGGATGCCCATTTGAAGTGCTTTCTTTTGAATCCCTTTAAAGTCATGATCGTATAATCGAATGGTAATTCGCTTATCTTTCCTGAATGTATTTAGGGCTGAAGCTTTGATGGCCAAGATTTCCTTTGATTTGGGAACTTTTCCTTATTTGGATGATCGGCAACCATCCAGATGTTACCCTGGCTGAGATGAAAAATTATCTGTTCCCCTTTTTTTACTCAAAATTCTGAACCGACCAAACTTCACCGGAGCCGGTTCTGTAAACACCGCATGCGACTTTGGTGTAATTTGTGCTGGACATGTTTATGTAGTGACCGTGTTCATTGAAGTCATCTCCGGGGCCCTCGTCCCACATCATTTGCAGGCAACCGTCCACGATGCCGGCCTCGGATCCCCATCCGGGGCACTCGTTCTGGGCCCATCCCCTCGGCGCACAAATGTCGTCTCTGAACCCGGCATGGACGCCGTTGGTTGAATCGTACTCGGCGTGTTCGTCCGCACAGGTTTCCCCGCCGGTCCAGCGATCGAGTGGGGGTAGGCATTGACAGTCCCATCTGAATTGGTTGATTCGCGCGACGCAATCTGCTTTAAAATTGCCGCTGTCGGGTACGGGGCCGGGGGCGCATCCGGCAATGGGTTCAGAGAGTGGACCATCTGCGCAATCCGCTTCATCGTTTGAATCTTCGTTCGAATCACCAGGGAAATCTTCCGAATCTGTGGAACCAGAACCGCCTGGTTCGCACCCCAAAAGTACGAATCCAAACAAAACCACCATCACCACCAGGATCATTCCGCGTTTGGCACTCAACATCCAAGTCCTCCTTTTGTTTGTCGCAAACCAACGGCATTTCGTTCCAGGTCGTTGCGTCCGCAAGAGCAGGTTATTCTTGGCCAGATAGAACTCATTAGGGAAGCGTTGAAAGCTGTTCATTAGAATTCAAAATTAAAAAAAATCTGCAAGTGCTTAGCCAATCTGATCAAATCTCTCTGTTAATGCCTCTGTGATCATCAATTGATTCTGTCGCCACTTTCTAGTACGGCGGCCATCTTTTCGAAAAAAGTGGATTTAATGAATGGGTACACTATCAGCGTTCCTCTGGCACGGTACCCTCGTCTTCTGCACGCCGTAGACGAACAGTGCCAAAACTGGAAGCTTGCAGGCGGTGGCTTCGGGATTCACTATCCATAAATTGATGAGGACCTATCAACCGAAGGACTTTTAAGAGAAGCTCCGGCCGCACGAAAGACCATGTCTGACGTTGCCTAATCTACAAAAGCCTATATATTTCTTATACAGCACTACTGAATCATTTCTGAACAATCTGTAAACTTGCTCTTTTATGCTGCTCGATTCTCCTTATCTTGCTACTTTTACTTATTCCACAGATGGATAATATGTTTCTGCCTACCCTACTACCACCTTTCTAATAAGCCAATAAACAGCGTACCCGACGCCGAATCCCAAAGGCAGCATGATTCATGGTCGGCATAATGGGGTTTCCTTGAATTTCCACGCATAAACACCAACTGCCAGGATGCCAAATACAATGCCGATTATTTTAGGAACCATCATTTGTCCACCTGTACCTTTATATTTTTTCTTCCTACAGCAGATCTGTTTTATCGCATCCGCGGCGGCAGCGCAAACACCTTTCTGAGGCCTTCTTTGAGTGAAATTGAGGGAGAGATTCGGAGTTATTTACGT
>JAFDAT010000345.1 GCA_019313725.1 Deltaproteobacteria bacterium | reverse complement strand
TATCGATATAGCGCTGGAAAAATTCGCAGTTGCTTTGGAGCAGGGGGTCAAGTTCATATCCCTCGATTCCAGTATGGCTCTCAAGCGGTGCAAAGAGATGCAGGTGGCGGTACCCATCGGCCAGGTGCAGTCGGCCTTGACCCGCTATGTCAGGGCCCGGACCGGATTGAGTATTTCGATCCAGCCGGTATCCGCCGTCAAGGGGCCGCTTGCCGGGTTACCCCCGGGCCGGCCAACGGGGTTTTCGGATACCCGGTTTATCTACCTGCCGGACGAGATCGCCTGTTTCCCGAGCCAGGTGGAAAACAAAAACCTCTACATGGCGCTGGCCAAGCTGGAGGCCGGGCTGATTGAATTCAATACCCATGCCTTTGATTTGGAAAAGGCTCTGGACCGGATGGACGATCTGGACGGCATTCATCTTTTAGGTATCGGTAAACGCGGCCGGGATGTCCTGGAAAAAGGTTCGGACCTGGAACGGTTTTTCAATCTTTTTCCCGACAGTATAAGGGCTGCCGGCCTTTTCACGGTCCTCGAGCATGGCCGGATAAGGCAGCTGCTCAAGCGCCGGTATCCCGGCCTCGTCAAAAGGGTTCTGCCCCTGTTCCGGGCAGAAGCAAGGCGCATGCAGCGGGCCGGTGAGGGTGACCCGCTGCTTCTGGCACTGTACTACGGTATTGCTTTGGGGGCTGGTGAGCCCCTGCCGGGCGGGCCCCGGAAAACAGCGGTGAATACCGTTTTGAGGAGTATCCGGGAGCGCTTTAAGGCGGAGCTGCAGGCATTTTCAACCCCGGAAACCAGCGCGCGCACGACGGTTTTTGCCTATCACCAACTGACCGGTATGCTGAAAAACGACGGGTTCGGTGCCGGGGGCGGAAAAAGTGAACGCTCGGTGCCTGAATTTCCCTTCGGACGGCATTTGCGACCCGACCTGGTCTATAATTCTTTTGCCGGGTACGATGAACTTTCACGCAAAATCACAGCGGCGCTGAAAAAGAGGGGCATTAGCGCATATACGTCGGATGTGCGCAAAAAGCTGGTCGTAAACTGCGGTCGTATTTCCCGGGCAGACCTTCAGGAAGCCGTTCTGGAGAAGGCGGTCGACAGTGGCAGGCCGGAGGATCTCCCGGCAAGACAGCGTGTGGATCTTGCCTGGCTCGATCTGCCGGAACTGTTGAAGGGTACCGGCACCGAGGTTCCGAACGGCGGTGAGGCGGTGGGGGAAAGCTGTCGATACCGAGAATGGGATCACACCGTGGGCGACTACCTGGAGGACTACGTCAGGGTGATCGACAGCAGGATCCAGGGCTGCGGAGGCGACTTTTATGCCCGGACCCTTGAACGGCATGCGGGCCTGGTCAAGCGGATGCGGCATGCCTTTGAGTTGTTGAAGCCCGAAGGCCTGACTATTTTGAGGCAGTGGATCGAGGGGGACCAGTTTGACTACCGGGCCCTGCTCGATTATGCCCTGGACCGCAGGGCCGGGATCATGCCGTCGGATCGCCTCTACATCAAGCGGGTAAAACAGCAGCGGGATGTGGCCGTACTGGTGTTGGTCGATCTGTCCCGATCGACGGCCAATAAGGCCGCAGGCTCTGAAGAAACGGTTCTGGATGTCGAGAAAGCCGCCATCGTTCTTTTGTGCGAGGCCTTGGACATTGTCGGAGACCGGTTTGCCGTGGCCGGGTATTCAGGAACCGGCAGGTTCGGGGTGGACTATATCCGGATCAAGGATTTCGACGAAACCGTAGGGCCGGAAATTTTTAAAAATATCAATGCCATGGTTGCCCGCAGAAGTACACGCATGGGGGCCGCCATCCGGCATGCCACGCAGCAGCTGGAGAAAATACCGGCCCGGGTAAGGCTTTTGATGGCCATCGGGGATGGATTTCCAAACGACGTGGGCTACAAGCAGGGATATGCCATCGCCGATACCCGCCAGGCCATCCTGGAGGCTGTTTCAAAAAATATCGTGTTCAAAGGGATTTCGGTCAATATGGCGGGTGATCCAAAATTAGATGAATTATATGGGAACCTGAACCATAATGTGATAACCGACATTGCAGAACTGCCCGATAAGCTGCTGCGTATATACGGCTCCATGACAAAGTCGTGAATCTTGCCTATGGAAGCCTCCGATCCGTGCAAGATCCAAGTGTGAATCTTGCATGAAATTTGATGAGAATTTTTTAACCTGCAATTTGTGTAAGCTCCAAGTGTGAAATTTGATGAAACGCCTAATCGTACGCGATAAATATGTTGATTTTTAACGATATATTACGTTGGGATGGATTTGGCGGCAAGCTGCGCCTGGCCAGCGGCAAGTGCAAGCTGAGGATTTATGACCTCAATCGGGGCGATTCCGGGGGGCTGGTTCATTTGAAACCGGTCGTGGTGGTGGCCACGGATCTTGCGGACAGTAAAATGACGGTAAGAAGCTGCTGCGGCCATATCGCCACGACGGTGGTCCGGAACCATCACATTGTTCCCTACCGCATGCAGTTCATCGAGCATTATCCGGAGACGTTTTACGGCAGGCAGACCCGGCAGTGCATGCCGCAGAAATTTGATGCTGTCGAGTTTAAGTGGGAAAAAGGCCTGGCACTGCACGCGACATGGCAACCGCTGGATGGGCCGCTGCTGGATTTTCTCAGGGACCAGTTCAAGGGCAGTAAATAATTTAAAGTGTCAAGTGATCTAAAATTATAAGTTATGGCGTAGATACTCCCTTCCAGGGAGCATCCAGTGCTGGGCCCTCTGGACCCGGGTATCTACTTACAGGGGCTCTCCATAACCTCCCCACTGGCCCATCGGCTGACAAAATGCCGGGTAACCGTGATGTCGACCTGCGCCTCTCCGGCTGACACCTCCAGCTTTTTAAGGATGCTGGTCACCCTTTCCTCATTGTCGAGCAGGGCGTAGATTTTAATGCTGCGCTGGTAGTATGCGGCTGCGGCTGCGTGGTTGCCCTGTCGCTGATAAACCGTTCCCATGACGGCCAGGTCGTCGGCAATGCCGTTGTGAAACCCGGATTTGCGGTCGGCGTCAAGGGCCTTGCGATAGTACTCAAGCCCCTCGTCGTACCGGCCGGTTGCGGCCATAAGGTTCCCGAGAGAAAAATTGACGGAAGCGTACTCGGCCAGGTTTTCCGGATCGGAAGCGTTGCGCGCCGCCACCAGCGTTTCCTCCGCCTGGGCATATGCTTTCCGGCGGGTCGACAGTACTCCCTGGTTATTCAGCAGCGCGACGACCGTTTTTCCGGAGCGGTCCGTTATTTTAAAGGCGGTATTAAGAGCTGCTTCCGCATCGGCCGGCCGGCCTTCCTGGATCAGCACTGCCGCCTTATTGGAAAGCGCCTGAACCTCCCCGTCGGCGTCGTCAATTTCCTGGTAAATGGCCAGGGAAGATTCGAAAAAGAGCAGGGCGCTCCGGGCATCACCGATTTTTCTGTAGACATTGCCGATGTTGTTCATGCTCATGGCGATGCCCGGCAAATCATCCAGGGCCGTGAAAAGCTCGTGGGCCCGTAATAGGTGTTCCAGGGAATTGTGATAGCACCCTTTCTGGTACCATCCGATGCCCTTGTTGAGTTCCTTGGCGGCCGGCTGCACCGGATCGGGTGCCTGCTGGGCGGCCTTGCTGCCGGCGCAGGATATCAGTGTGAATAAAAGCAGCACAAGCAAGGGGACGTGGTATGGTTTCATCTTTTTCGGAAACATGAGGTTTTCAATATAATTTTATTCCAGAATTAAAAACCTGGTCCAGGTCAGAGCCATTAGGCTCTGCCAAAATAAATAATTTAAAGTGTCAAGTGATCTAAAATTATAAGTGCTCTAAAGTTGATGAATCGCTACGCTCTACCATTTATAAAAAAGATAGAATTCCTTAACTTTAGTCACTTTAGTTCACTTTAGACACTCATGTGTTATGGCGTAGATACTCCCTTCCAGGGAGCATCCAGTGCCCCCGCAGGACGGGATCTTCGACACGCCCTCTGGACCCGGGTATCTACTTTTGTGCCTTTTTGCGGCCATATCAATGTTAACGTCCGCAGGCTAAGGGCTCGCTCAAAAATAACTTCACATTTTCAGCGCCCATCCATCCCGCTCAGCGGTGTTGCGAAAATTCGACATATGCCAGATATTCCTGCATTTTCGTGCCTTGCTGAGCGGGCGCCTGAACGCTGAAAATTTGCGA
>JAFDAT010000344.1 GCA_019313725.1 Deltaproteobacteria bacterium | reverse complement strand
TACGCTCTGCCATTTATAAAAAAGATAGAATTCCTTAACTTTAGTCACTTTAGTTCACTTTAGGCACTCATATGTTATGGCGTAGATACTCCCTTCCAGGGAGCATCCAGTGCCGGGCCCTATGGACCCGGGTATCCAGCCTTTGGCCTGCATGTGACACAGGATATCAGGGCTCGTTCAAAAATAACTTCACATTTCCAGCGCCCATCCATCCCGCTCAGCGGTGTTGCGAAAATTCGACATATGCCAGATATTTCTGCATTTTCGTGCCTTGCTGAGCGGGCGCCTGAACGCTGAAAATCTGCGAACTTATTTCTGCGCAAACCCTACGGCATGATGACAAACTGATGGCTGAACCAGTAATATCGGGTTCGTTCCCGGTTGGGAGCCGTACAGGTATATCGGTTTCTGCCCATTGACAGGGGTTTAGGTGCCTGGATGGAAAAGCGTTTGCCCGGATCAATCCATTTGGGTTTGACCCTTCCCTGGCCGCTGATAAAGCAGGCCAGTTCATTCAAGCGCGTACCTGTCGCCTCAAGGTTTATTTCAAGCACGGGGCGTTTTTCAGATGTGACCGGTTCAAACGGGGTTATGGATGACACCGGCAGGGCCAGGGACCGGAACTTGGCTCTTAAGCTTTTAATATCCCCATAGTGCTGGTTGACAGGGAACCGCGGCAGGGTTACCGGGTTGCAGAGCGGGCCCATGGCGCCCGAATGCTGCCCAAATGCAACAAAACCCATGGATTCCACCAACCGGGCTATGGGGGTATTGTATTCCCCATACGGGTAGGCAAGCATCATGGGTGCCGAACCCAGCTCTTCTGACAACCGCCGCTGGGCGCGTTCAATGTCGGAGCGAACGCGCGCAATATGTTCATCGGCTGATTCGCCGTCTTTTCTGCGGATCAGATAGTCGTGGGTGGCGGTGTGATTGGCGAACAGAACACCGTTTTTCTTCATCTCGCGCATCTGCTCCCAGTTCATATAGGAACCGAAGCCCTTGTCTACACCATCCGTGGCTACAAAAACGGTAAATGGCCAGTTTCGTTTTTTCATGCGGGGAAATGCCTGGTCATACACGGATAAGTAGGCATCGTCCACAGTCACGGCAATGCTTTTGTCCGGCAGCGGACTATTATGGCGGTATGCCGTGATGATCTGGTCGAGGGGCAGCACGTGATAACCGTTGTTTTCCAGGTATTCCAGGTGTGCATCGAATTGTGCGAGGGTGACACTTGTGCTGGGGTAGCGGTCTTCTCCGAACTTATGATACATGAGGATAACGGCGTTGAAATCCTGACCGTATACGGCGAGCACCGGTAAGAGAAAAATAAATGCAAATATAGCAGCTATTGATCGCCTTATATTCATACGTGGCCCCATTGTTTTTTTCTTACAAGGTTTGTCAGATAAACGTTCCGATTGGTGATATGGGGTTTTGAAAAAAATGAAAGCCGTCTTCGCTCCTAAAGTACAATTGGAACATAATGAAGACAATCATTATTGTATGAAGATTTACCCCATCGTTGGCGTCCATAGTTAGGCATATTAAGGCGTTGAATACAAGCGTTAATGCAATGCCCGTATCAACCAAGAAGGGCTTGACACATGTCATCATCGGAGTACACAATATACCCCATAGTTGCATAAACAACATAGCAAAGAATAGATACTGCGTTTTTATTATATACAATATTGTAGCGATAGCGCCATTTCCTGGATATTCCCCCGGGTGAATTCTAAGAATGTCGTCTATTTTGCCATGGGGTATGATTCTCTTATACAAACCAAAAACAGGAAAAACTTGGCATGAAAACATCTACCCCTGTTCCATGGAAAGAAAAACTGGTATCTCCGCAAACGGTACTGGAGCACATTGAGGCCGGTATGAACATTTTTATCGGAACCGGCGCTGCCGAACCCCGAACCATGGTCAAGCACCTGATGGGTTCGGATACTCTCAAAATGCACGACCTGACCCTGGTACAGCTGGTCAGCTTCGGTGATACGATCTCCTTGAAGAATCTCAGGTCGCAGAAATACCGCCTGAAAACCTTTTATTCCGGCTGGGTGGCCAGCGAGGCCATCGCTGCCGGCCGCGTGGATCTCATCCCGAGCCGTGTCTCAGAGATTCCCCGCCTGATCTATAAACGCTACATTCCCATAGATGTCGCCCTGATACAGATCAGCGAACCCAACGAAGGCGGTTACTGCAGCCTGGGGGTGGCGGTCGACGTGGCCCGCCAGGCCATCGAACAGGCCGCCATTGCGGTGGGGGAAATCAACACGGATATTCCCGCCACTTCCGGGGACACCTACGTGCACATGTCTGAATTCGATTACCTGGTGGGCAGCACTGAACCGCCTTTCTATTTTCCCCGCTGGCCGGTTGATCCGGTATTCGATCGTGTTGCGGCCAATGTGGCATCGGTCATCGACGACCGGAGCTGTCTTGCCTTTACATTCGGGCCTCTGTTCGAGTCCCTCAGCAAGCACCTGTCCCAACGACGGCACCTCGGTATCCATACGCCGTTCTTCACGGATGCATTGATGGATCTGGTAAAGAGCGGTGCCGTCAGCAACCGTTTTAAAAAGACCTACCGCGGCAAATCCGTGACTTCCTATGCCCAGGGTTCAACCGAACTCTACCGATGGCTCGATCGCAACCCGCTGGTGGAGTTCCAGTCCATCGACACGGTATTCAGCCCCATGGAAATCGGCAGAAACCCCAATTTCATATCGGTCATACCGGCGCGAAAAGTAGACCTTTCGGGCAGCATCGCCCTGCACTTTGGAAAAGGGGCCGTGACCACGGGCCCGGGGCAGATTATGGATATCTTTAACGGTGCGGAAATATCACCAGGGGGGGCGACCATCTTCGCTCTCCCGAGCCGCAACCGGGAGGGGGCGCCCAATATTCGTATGTCCATCGAGTCCTTTCCCAATCGTTTCAACCTGCCGGATTCCGTGGATATGGTGGTAACGGATTACGGAATCGCGAGCCTTTCCGGACGTTCTCTGCGGGAGAGGGCTCAGGCACTGATCGAGATAGCCCACCCGGATGATAGATTCACCCTGGTAGACCAGGCCAAACAGGCAAAAATTCTATACGAAGATCAGATTTTCCTGGCTGAAAGTGCCCATCTTTATCCCTCCGAGATCAGGATACGCCATACATTCAAAGGCGGAATATCTGTCCGGTTTCGTGCCATCAAGCCTTCGGACGAGGAAGAGATGCGACGCCTGTTCTATCGTTTTTCCGATCAGAGTGTTTATTATCGGTACTTTGCACCCATCAAGACCATGTCTCACGCCAAAATGCAGGCGTATGTCAATGTGGATTTCGGGCGTGTCATGTCCATCGTAGGGTTGGCCGGCGAAAAAGGCCAGGAACACATCATTGCGGAAGCCCGTTACGTCCTGGAGGCGGGAACGCAATTTGCAGATACTGCTTTTATCGTGGACGAGGCCTATCAGAGCATGGGCATCGCCACGTATATTTTTCAGATGATGATCCGACTGGCCAAAGAAAGGGGCATAAAAGGTTTTAAATCAGATGTGCTGGCCAGCAACAAGGGCATGCTCAAAGTGTTTGAAAAGGGAGGGGAGGTTGTTAACTCAAAACTGGAGTTCAATGTATACAACCTGACCATACCTTTCAAGGGCTGAGGTCACTTTACCCCAACTATGGGGTTTATTCCAGTATTAAAAACCTGGCCCTCTGGGTCAGGTCAGAGACAATTGGCTCTGCCGAAA
This sequence comes from Deltaproteobacteria bacterium, assembly GCA_019313725.1. Taxonomy (GTDB): domain Bacteria; phylum Desulfobacterota; class Desulfobacteria; order Desulfobacterales; family B30-G6; genus JAJDNW01. The sequence continues at coordinate 456 of JAFDAT010000344.1, read as the reverse complement.
TCATTCTGAAATGGAATCCAGTAGATAGAATCTCTAATGTGACGACATCTTATAAATGAACGTCCAACATCGAACATCCAACGCTGAACATCGAATATGGTATTCTACCTTATTTTATGGATAAGACAAAGCGAAGCGTTTTCCACATTGGACGTTGGATGTTGAACGTTCAGGATTTTGGTGCCCGACTCTGAACAAAATCCAAAGGAAACGGCGAATAACCAATATCCAATAACGAATGATCAATGTCCAAGTTAACACAAACAGCATAAAGCATTCGGAATTCGGCACACGGTTTAGCTTTGGGTGAGTTTAAACTGGATTCAAGCAGCGATTGCCAGAGGTTTCAAACCGGACTCATATTCAGCCAGCAACATAGGCCTTCCCGTACGGATATGACAAACCAAACTGGCTTTCAGAAAGCGGTGGAAGGAAATACCCCTTAACTGACAGGTC
>JAFDAT010000343.1 GCA_019313725.1 Deltaproteobacteria bacterium | reverse complement strand
TCAGTATTTTGCCGTCTTCATTGCGCGTTTCAATTCCGATGGCATTCAGTCTTTCGACACCGGTGCTCTCGTCGCCCACGGGCAGCATCACCGTCTTGGTGAATTCACTCCCGTCCATCTTCTCGCCTTTGAGCATGACCCGTAACATGGCGCCGGGGTCCATGACTTCCACCGTCTGTTCAAGTTTGGCGGCCGGCTCTTGTATAAGCGGCGGAAAAAACTTGTCCCACACGAATCCGGGGCGAAACAGGATAAATGCCACGAGTATAAGGGCTGCCGTTTCCCAGATGCGACTTTTGGTGAGGAAGTACCCCTGGGTGCCCGCAGCAAATGCCAGCATGGCGGTTACCGCGGCAAAAATCACGATGACCAGTTGGAACCAGTTGGCCACGCCGATCATCAACAACTGGGTATTGAAGATAAACATAAACGGCAAAATCGCGGTTCTTATGTCGTAGGTAAACCCCTGGATGCCGGTACGGATGGGATCCCCGCCGGATATGCCTGCCGCGGCAAAGGCCGCCAGCCCGACAGGCGGGGTATCATCGGCCAGGATGCCGAAGTAGAAAACAAACAGATGCACCGCTATGAGCGGCACAATCAAGCCGTTTTGTGCACCCAGATCGACAATCACCGGCGCCATCAGGGTGGAGACCACGATGTAGTTGGCTGTGGTCGGCAGTCCCATGCCTAAAATCAGGCTGATAACGGCGGTAAAAAATAGAATCAACATCAGGTTCCCGCCGGAGATGAACTCGACGAATTCGGTCATGACCAGCCCGATGCCGGTCAGGGTCACGGTGCCGACGACGATGCCGGCTGCGGAAGTGGCCACACCGATACCGATCATGTTGCGAGCGCCTGAAACCATGCCGGTGATCAGATCATCAAATCCACGCTTGAAGGAGAAATCGTCGCCCTTCATCTTGCGAAAAACGCCTTTTAAGGGTCGCTGGGTCACAACAATACATATCAGCAGTACCGTCGCCCAGAAAGCGGACAACGCGGGCGAAAGCCTTTCCACCACCAGGCACCACATGAGCACCACGATGGGCAGCAGGAAATAAAGCCCGGCCTGGGCCGTCTTTCCCAGCTCGGGCAGTTTATCGATCTCATGGCTGGTCTCCAGCTCCGGGACTTTGCAGGCCACATAAACGAGCAAAAGGTAGGCGACCGCCAGCAGGATCGAGACCACGTAGATGGTCGCCCCGCCGGCGACGACTTTGATCCAGCCCAAACCGTAGTAAGTGACCCCGCCGATGATGATGAGAGATAAAATCGTCATGACAAAGGAGAAAAGTTTCTGGTTCAGGGTTTTGGTCACCGGTTTTTTCATGCCCTTCAAACCCATTTTACAGGCTTCAAGATGAACAATGTACACGAGAGCGATGTAAGAGATGATGGCCGGTAAAAAGGCGTGTTTGATCACCTCCACATAGGTGATGCCGACATATTCGACCATCAGGAAGGCAGCGGCGCCCATCACCGGCGGCATCAACTGCCCATTGGTTGAGCAGGCCACTTCGATCGCTCCGGCTTTTTCCGCCTTGAAGCCGACTTTTTTCATGAGCGGGATTGTGAATGTCCCGGTGGTGACCACGTTGGCAATGGATGATCCGGAGACCAGCCCGGTCAGACCGGATGAGACCACTGCGGCCTTGGCAGGTCCGCCCCTCAGATGGCCCAACCCGGCGAATGCGGTACGGATAAAATAGTTGCCGGCGCCGGCCGATTCGAGCAGGGCGCCAAAGAGAACAAACATGAACACCATGCCGGTGGAAACCCCCAATGCGACACCAAAAACACCTTCGGTTCCCAACCAGTAGTGGGACATTCCCTTGGAAAGACTGGCGCCTTTGTGCGCGATGACGGCAGGCATATAGGGGCCGAAGAAGGAGTAGAGGATAAACACACCGGCGACCACCATCAAGGGTGGTCCCAGCGCCCGGCGCGTAGCCTCCAGCAGTAGAATCAACCCGACAACGGCGACAATCACGTCCATCTGGATCGGAGCACCCGGACGTTGGGACAGTCCTTCATAAAATATCAACAGATAGGCTGAGCAGAAGGCCCCCACGAGTCCCACAATCCAGTCCTGAACGGGAATATAATTCCTGGGCGATGACTTAAACGTTGGATAGGCCGTAAAGGACAGAAAAATGGCAAAGGACAGGTGGATGGCCCGGGCTTCCGTTGAATTAAAAACTAAAAAATTAAAAATATACGGCAGAGGAGATGCATACCAGAGTTGAAACAACGTCCAGGCCAGCGGTACGTAAAAGAGAATTTGTTTCGGAATCGTGCCGGTTGGATTACGGGCCCCTGTATCCGACTCGGCAATCATCTCCTCAAGCTGTTTTTCGGATTTCAGGCTATCTGTCGATTCGGTCATTGTAATGATTCCTTTTTTAGATATTGTGCCGAAGTCAGGGGCGGCGATTATCCGTCTCCTGGCCTGATTTGATGGGCTTTAATTCATCGGGATCTCGCCTGTCGACCTACGCATTCGCGTCGAGTTTTTTTGCTGAAAAAAGATCAGCAATATCCGATATTGTCATTGTCGGGAGGAGGGTAAACCCTAGGGTTGCATAAACAACATGACCTTAGGGTAAAGTGCGCCGTTTAAGCGGCGCACTTTGGGTTTAACCGTTGAAAGTTACATCAAGCCGGCTTCTTTGTAGTATTTCACAGCACCATCGTGCAGTGGTGCCGAGAGTCCATCCTTGATCATCTCTTCTTTTTTCAGAACCACAAAGGCCGGATGGAGTTTTTTGAACTGGTCGAAGTTTTCGAAAACAGCCTTGACCACGTTGTAGATGACCTCATTCGGAACCTTGGCTGAGCTGACGAAGGTAGCGCCCACACCAAAGGTCTTGGTGTCGGTGCTGGTTCCGCGGTACATGCCACCGGGAATGGTCGCCGTCCGGTAGTAGTCGTTGTCTTTCACCAGCTTGTCGATCTCGGGGCCGGTGACGTTGACTATCACGGAATCGCAGGTGGTGGTGGCTTCTTTGATGGATCCACTGGGATGACCCACGGTAAATACAAATACATCGATCTTGTTGTCGCACAACGCACTGGATTGCTCGGAGGACTTCAGCTCGGAAGCCAGTTTGAAATCAGCCTTGGTCCATCCAAAAACTTTCATCAGCTCATCCATGGTACCGCGTTGGCCGGATCCGGGGTTGCCGATGTTGACCCGTTTGCCCTTGAGGTCCTGAAAGTTCTTGATGCCGGAATCCTTACGGGCAACAACCGTGAATGGCTCGGGATGAACGGAGAATACAGCCCGCAGATCTTTATTGGGCCCCTGATCCTCGAATTTGCTGGTGGTGCCATGCCAGGCATGGTACTGCCAATCGGACTGGGCCACCCCCATGTCCAGTTCGCCGGCCCGGATGGTGTTCAGGTTGTATACGGAGCCTCCGGTACTTTCCACCGTGCAGCGAATGCCGTGCTCTTTCCGGGATTTATTTACCAGGCGGCAGATGGCCCCGCCGGTGGGATAATAAACACCGGTCACGCCACCGGTCCCGATGGTCACGAACTGGGTTTCAGCCTTTACAGGAGCGGGTGATGCACCCATGAGAACCACAAAACCAAACAGTACAGCTACACCAATAAGCAATATCTTCTTCATTTGAACCTCCTTGTTGATTTTTCATGATTAAGAATACCGGATACCCGGTTTACCCTAAAGTTTAAAGGGAAACACCTCCTTTCAGTATTGCGGACTTCGCATTAAGTTATGGGAATATAAAAAATGAATCAGAATCAGTATGTTGGTTAACAAAGGTAATGGCATTGCGCAACCTTTTTATTCATTAGAAACAGATAGCTCCCTTGCTATACACGATCAATGCCCTAAAAAGAGAAGAAAAATCATGAATTTGTGCTAATAATTGCTTCTAATGTGATCGATCAATTTTTAGTATGTCGGGGATAGGTCGACGGCAATGATCCTTGTTTCGGGTTGAGGGGTTGTATATACTGCCAATTGCCGGTCACCAAGGTCAAGACTCGGGATATACCCAAACGTTGCAAAAGCTGGAGGGATTCAGAGTCAAGGCGTCTAAAGGTGAAGTCGTAGTGTTTTACTTCGAACCTTTAGCAACGCAGAATCTGAAGTCCTCCGGCTTTCCCGCAGGGTAAACAACATGGCAAAATAGATCCCATCCTTTGAATTCACCGGGGGAGATATCCAGAGAAAGGCGCTATCACTATGATATTGTTTATA
>JAFDAT010000342.1 GCA_019313725.1 Deltaproteobacteria bacterium | reverse complement strand
ATATCCAATAACGAATGATCAATGTCCAAGTTAAGGCAAACAGCATAATGCTTTCGGAATTAAGCACAAAGCTTGGCAGGGATAAATCCCTGCGCTACAAATCCGTCGGCTTTCTGCCATGTCGTCCAGGGCTTCAGCCCTGCTGAAATCATTGGAAATTGGATATTGGATATTCAAGCTCTTTTGGTGGTCATGATGGTATCGCCGCTTTGTACACAGTACCGTTGCCGCTGATTCGACAGGATTCGACGGCAGCGGGCACAACAGCGGACATGCCACTGGAGAGTGTGAAGGTTGTGCCGCCGGCAGCATCATCGGAAACAACGACCTTGCCCGAGGTAACCAACAGGATTTCAGCACTTCTTTCCGCTGCGGACACGTATGGTTTCCCAGAGCTCGGTTCAATGACGGAAAGTTCAAACTCCCTGGCCGGCGTATGATACACTTTTTCACAAGCCTGACCCGGCTGCAGCTCGATTATTTCCAGGGGCTGCTCCTTGAATTCAAGCACCTCGAGCAACGCAGGCACATCAACGTGTTTGGGCGTCAGCCCACCCCGCAACACATTATCGGAGTTGGCCATCAGTTCGATGCCCATCCCATCGAGGTAGGCGTGAAACTGCCCCGCAGGCAGGTACATGGCCTGACCGGGTTCCAGGCGGACAAGATTCAATATTGCGGGAAAAAGCACACCGATGTCGCCGGGGTACATCTCGTGGAGTCTGACCATCCATTCGAAAATTGGATTCTGTGACTGCAATTTTTCGGCGTGAAGAAGGGCTTCTGCCAATACCTCGCGGACGGCCTCTATTTCCATCGTCAGAAGCCTTGCAATAAAGCCCTTCAACCCCGGCCCATCAGACGTTTGTTCAAGTTTGTGAATTTCTTGCTTCAGGGCGGCGGAACACACTTTTTTGAGGCACAAAAGCATGTCAGGTATTTCCCGAAAGCCGTTCAGCGCCCAAAAGGGCGTCAAGGCGCTGATTAATTCAGGTTTGTGGTTGTCGTCCCTATAGTTGCGATCCGCCGCATCCAGCGGCAGTCCCTGTCGATTTTCTTTCTGGAATCCTTTCCGCGCCTGGTCCAGGTTGGGATGCGCCTGAATGGACAGGGCCCGGCCGAGGGCCAGGACCTTGAAAAGATAGGGCAATCTACAGTTGTAGGCTGCTGCGGTTTTTTCTCCGAGAATATCCTGCGGGTATCGCGCAATCAGATCCAGCAGGGATTCCGCCTTATCTACCGTTTCCACAGTGGAAGGCGCTTTGGAATGGGCCCCCATCCATAATTCAGCCTCGGGTTCCTGCGTGGGCGATGGCCTGCCCATCAGTTCAGCCAGGAATGTGTGCGACCCCCACGCGTATTTCTGAATCGGGTTTTTTAATACACAAATCGTCTTCATTTTTTATTCAAATAGATCCGCACGACTGCCGGTTCTAACAAGGCAGAGTTCGCTGCCTTCGATCCGATAAATCAGCAACCAGTCGGGTTCGATATGGCATTCGCGGCAGTCCTTCAGCGTGCCTTTCAACGGGTGATCCCTTTTCGCGGTCGGCAGCTTTTGCGCTTCAACCAACATTCGTATGATGGCCTTGAGCTTTTCAAGATCCTGATGTCGTTTTATCAGTCGTTTGACATCCTTTTTGAACTGAGTATCGCGCCGTATGGACCGCATCACTCAAATCCCAAGATCATCGAATAACGCTTCGGCAGATGAAAATGACTTGCCTATGCCCTGACGCGAATTATCGATTACCTGCATGGTTTTTCGATTGGGAATATGCAGTTCAAACGGCAATCCCTTATGAGCAATAATTTGTCGATAAAAGAGCTCAAATGATTTTGACACGGACAACCCCAGCTCCTTGAGAATAGATTCTGCTTCCTTTTTTACCTGTGGATCTATCAAAGCACGGGCCGAAGCGGTTTTGGTTGTTCCCATAATATCCCCTTTTGTGTAGATAGCATATAATATGCTATAATTGTCTTTATGTCAATAACCGGAATAGTCTATGACAACCGGTATATAATTTCGTGTTTTACAATTTTCGTGATTTCGTGATAGGTTCGTTAACGGACGTCAACAATTTTCATGCACAATAGGTTGGCAAACCGCTGTGGCGTTTTAAGAAAAACGCTGGTTTTTTTATGCTTTGTTGTATACCCCAATGCATAAAATTCACTCCCTTTTTGAGCCACCGGTTTAGCACCATTGAAGGCTTTGATTACAGTGCAATCCTCACCGGCAGAGCCGGTGGCTTAAAAAGGGAGTGAAATATGACCGTAAACTCAAATACGAATTACAGCGTACTGGACAGGCCCGAGGTGCTGATGTTCCTGTTCCATCCCCGGGCTGAAAGCGGGGTCTCTGTTCAGACTGGGACCGCTGAGGATATTTTGATACCCGTGGATGAGGGCATTGCCATAGGAGCCCGCTTTCACCTGACCGGCAAAAACGGACCCAGTGTCCTTTTTTTTCACGGCAACGGCGAGATCGTATCTGATTATGACGACCTGGGGCCCATGTACAATCAGTTGGGCATTAATTTTCTGCCCGTTGACTACCGGGGATACGGCCGTTCCAATGGTGAACCCTCTGTTTCCACCATGATGCAGGACTGCCACGTTATCTTTGAATTTGTAAAAAACTGGCTGAAAGAAAATGGGTACGGCGGACCGCTGGTATGCATGGGGCGATCCCTGGGAAGCGCTTCCGCGCTCGAACTGGCCGCCTGTTATGAAGACGCCATCGATGCCCTTGTCATTGAAAGCGGTTTTGCCCTGGCCGGTCCGCTCCTGAAGCTGTTGGGCATCGATGTGACCGGCCTGGGATTCGAAGAGGAAAAAGGCTTCGCCAATATCGACAAGATCGAGCGTTTTCACAAGCCCACCCTGATCATTCACGCAGAGCATGATCACATCATACCCTACACGGATGGTCAGGCCCTCTATCACGCATCCGCGGCAGAACAAAAACAACTGCTCAAAATACCCGGGGCCGACCACAACACCATATTCATGCGGGGGCTTTCCCAATACCTTGCCGCCATCCAAGATCTCATTCAAGGGTTGCCCGGTTGACCCCGCATACCATCATCTGGGATTTCGACGGCACGCTCTATCCCCTGCACCCCTATGACAGTGAACAATCCCTGCTGCGGCTGCGGCTGGAACAGCTGAAAGGACCGCAACGCTGTTTGCGGCACACCATGATCCGATGGTTGATTCATGCGGACATGCAGCAATGGTTCACTCACGGAAGCCTGAGGCATATTTACGGCCGGCTTTACGGGTGGTGCCTCAAGGGCACACCCGTACCTCTGCTGGACCGGACGGCTGAAGGTATTGCCGCCCTTATTTCACTTGACACCAGAAAGGCCCTGCACCGGTTGCGCGCCAACGGGTTCCGTATGCTGGTCATCAGTTGCGGAACCCTGGACCTGAGTGAACGCGTATTAATGCAAGCCGGTATTCGTGAGTGTTTTGAAGCTGTGCAGGCTAATCCCTTGCGAATTCGGAACAATTTGATATCAGGGGTGGCTGCACACCTCATCACGGCCCATGACAAGCTGAGAAGGGCCAAAAAAATCGTCGGCCATCGCTCACAGGGAATTATGGCTGTTGGTGATGGATACACGGATATTCCGCTTCTGGACTGGGTGGAAAAGCCGGTCATGATCGATCCCGGCAATGTCAAAAAACGGCAATACCCTTCAAAACCTTACCTGTTTGTGCCCTCCATTCAAAGCCTTCAAAAACACTTGCTATCGATCTATACTTTATTATAACACATCTGAGCCCGATAACGGAGAAACACGTGGAAAAACCCAAACTGATTGTATTCGACATGGACGGCGTCATCGTGGACGTCTCCAGATCCTACCGCGACACGGTCAGGCGGACCGCCAGGTTGTTTTTCAATGGTATCCTGTCCGAGGAAGACCTGCCCGATCCCCTTTTTTCGCTTACGGACCTGGCCAGGGTCAAACAGGCCGGCGGCCTCAACAACGACTGGGAGCTGACCTATCACGTCCTGTCACTGCTGCTGACAAAAGTGGAAATGCCTGCAGACGGCCCCGTACAAAGTGGATGGACGTGCCATGCGGAACTCCTGCCCCTTTGTGATGTGTCCGGTCTCGCACGATTTTTAAAAACCACCTCGGCGCCGCTGGCTGAACTGCATAATCGGCAGCTCTCCCCTGACAACCCCTGGATTGTACGGATGTCCGAAGGCGATGTAGGTACGGGAAACATCATCA
>JAFDAT010000341.1 GCA_019313725.1 Deltaproteobacteria bacterium | reverse complement strand
CCGATGGGCGTGCTGTACTGCACCCTTTCCTTGGCATAGGCCGTGGTCATGGCGATGGATTCTTCGCACCCACCGAGCATTTCCGCACATTTGGCTACCGTGGCTTTGGGAGCGGCCTGCTCCAGGATATGCCACCCTTTACCGGATTCGCCGACCATGGCATCCCCGGACACTTTCACGTTGTCAAAAGTGACCACACAGTTGTTGTCCTTGCCGATGGTTCCCATTTTCCGGATGGAGACTCCGGGTGTTTTGGCGTCCACCAGGAAAAGCGTGACCCCTTCGGATGTTCTGGCGGCGACGATAATCTCGTCAGCGATATTGGCGTCCGGCACAAACATTTTTTTGCCGTTCAGAATATAATCCGCCCCTTCGACCCGGGCGGACAGCTGGATCCCCGTCTCGAGATAACTGGCCTCCTCCTCGTATTGCGCCAAGGCCATAATCTTTTTTCCAGCGGCAATTTTGGGCAGGAGCGCCTTCTTCTGCTTATCAGACCCCCCTTCCAGCAAAACCAGGCCGCACAGGATTACCGTAGAGAAAAACGGGCCTGGAAAAGCCTTTTTCCCCATCTCCTCCATGATGATAGTCATCTCCACAAAGGGGTCGCCCAGTCCACCGTATGCTTCCGGAAAATGGATCTCCATCCACCCCAGTCTGGCCATTTTTTTCCACATTTTCTTGTTGTACCCTTCAGCACTGTCCTCTATCTCTCTGACGGTGTCGAAAGGGCATTCTTTGGATAGAAACTCTGCCACCGATTTGCGCAGCATTTCCTGTTCCTTGTTGAAATCCAGATCCATATCTTATTACCTCCAGATAAAATTCATTGTCAGTTATTTCTTAGCCTGAACCCGCAATCGATTGAGATTAAAGAAATATTATCAAATTTCATGCAAGGTTATTTGAACTTCAAACGCGGCAACCCCAACCCCACCCAGGCAATCAGGTTGCGCTGGATTTCGTTGGTACCGGCAAAAATGGTAGCCCCTTTGCACATCTGGTAAAGATCCGACATGGCGCCCCCCAGGGGTGCATCAGGGTCATCTTCCAATTGACCGTACAACCCCATCATTTCGGTGGCGTAATTGGCCAGTTTCTGAGCGAGTTCAGTGGAAAACAGTTTGGAGGCAGAGGCTGCGGTGATCAAGCCTGCGAAATCCCCTTTTTGATGCATCCAGGCAATTTTATAGGCCAGTGATTTACCCACTTCCGCGCCGATGAACACTTCCGCCATCTTGCGCCTGGCGTTGGGGTCCTTTGAAAGCGGCTGACCGTTACGGGTGGTATTCCTGGCGTAATCGATCATCTGCTCGAGGTATCGCTTGGCTCCTGAAAAACCGCCGGCACCGCTGCGTTCGAAGTTCATGGTCTGGCGGGTGAGTGCCCAGCCCTCGCCTTCCACACCGATCAGATCTTCAGCCGGGATTTTTACGTCATTGAAAAACACTTCGTTGTAGACGTGTTTGCCGTTCATATACAGCAGGGGACGAACCTGAACTCCCGGCAGGCCCATTCTCAAGTGAAAGACCGAAAGCCCTTTGCTCCGTTTTGATTCGAGGTCGGTGCGGGCCAGCAGGAACATGTATTCCGCACGATGGGCCCCGGTTGTCCAGGTTTTCTGACCGTTGACAATATAATAGTCCCCCTCGCGAACGGCTGTCGTTGTCAGCGATGCCAGATCCGAGCCCGCATCCGGTTCACTCCACCCCTGACAATAAAAAGCCCGGCCCTCGGCGATGGGCGGCAGCAAGCGCACTTTTTGTTCCTCGTTGGCGCCGGCCATAAGTGTAGGCGCAAACATGCTCACGGCAAATGCATCCACCCCCGGGGCGCTGTAATATCCCCTGGCCTCGTCAAAAATGACCTGCTCCATAATGGAAGCGTCCTGACCGCCGTACTGCTCGGGCCATGCCATGGAGAGCCAGCCTTTTTCCGCCAGTTTCCCGGCCATGTATTTGTGGAATGCAAAGCCCTCTTCCGTGTCGTAAACGCCTTCCAGTCCGCCACTGCCAAACTGTGGCGGTGCATTTTTCATTTCACTTTCAAAGAACGTTTCAAACGCCTCTTTTTTCGATGCCTCTTCTTTGGTTAACCTGAAATCCATTTTTCCTTCCTTTGAATTTGAATTCATCCCGCTGCCTGCAGCGAGGGATGGATTCAAATTTTAGCTTAATATCCATATTTATTGTGAAAAATCATGTGGTGCAACTCAGCCCGCATCATAAGAAATATACAGGGTAATACAAGGGTAATAAAATGATTGTTTGTGCCGCCATCACAAAAACACGAAACCTAAAAAAATGGCTTTCAAATCTTTCGTGCTTTTAATATTTCACGTTTCTACGATATTTTATAACAAGCGCGAAGCGATAAAAGTTTTCCGGTAACACACCTTGGCACGGTTAAAACCCTGCGCTACATGACCGTGCATATTGCCGGCCGAAATAACATATGAACAATCAGAGTGTTGCCAATGTAGGCCAGGGCTTCAGCCCTGAAAAAAATCATGTCATCACTGCGAATCAAGTGTTATTGGTCAGTCTGTTCAGCCCTGCTATAGCTTTGCCGCTTCCAGCGCTTGCACCCTGTTTTTCAGTCCAACCCCAATATCGATATCGCCGCCACATTGGAGTGCGGCATACCGCCCAGGTTGTGGGTCAGCCCGAAGCGGGCGTTCTTTACCTGCCTTTCTTCGGGCACTCTTTCCAGCAGCTGTTCATACATGGCATAAATCATGCGCAGTCCGGAAGCGCCTATGGGATGTCCAAAGCATTTCAACCCGCCGTCCACCTGGCAGGGAGTCCCTCCGTCGAGGTCGTAAAACCCATCCATGATGTCGTCGTAAACCCCTCCCTTGGGGGATATATGCAGGTCCTCCATGGTAACCATCTCCGTGATGGAAAAGCAGTCATGGACCTCACACATACCGATCTCCTGTCTGGGATCCTGGATGCCGGCCTCCTTGTAAGCATGGGTCGCGGCAATACGGGTGGTTACGAAATGAGATCCGTCCCAACTGTTGCCGATGGATTCTTCACCGGAACTGACCGACACGGAAAGCGCTTTGACCTTGACCAGGTTCTGGTTTTTCTTAAGGCTTTTGGCAATTTCCGGGGTGGTCACGATAGCGCAGGCGGATCCGTCACTCACCCCGCAGCAGTCAAACAACCCCAGGGGGTAGGCGATCATAGGGGCGGCCTTGATCTGTTCCATGGATACGGCACGACGCAGGTGGGCTCTCGGGTTCATAACCCCGTTGGCATGGCTCTTGGCGGAAATGTGGGCCATGGCATCCTTGATCTTTTCCATGGACACACCCCATTTGGCGCTGTATGCCGTGGCCAGCTGGGCAAACATGCCCGGTGCACTCATGTTGGCACCCATCATGAAGGACTGTACCCCTAATGAACTCCCGCCGGGAAGACCGCCGTAACCGGTATCCTTCAGCTTTTCGACACCCAGGGCCAGCACGATGTCATAAGCGCCGGCAGCCACCGCATAGCAAGCCGCACGAAAGGCTTCTGTTGCCGTAGCACAGTAATTTTCCGTGCGTGTAACCGGTATGTAAGGCAGCTTCAGCGCAACCCCCAGCGGTACAGCCGCCTTGCCCACGTTGATTTCATCGATATGCGTCCCCACATAAGCTGCCTGGATTTCCTTCTTTTCAATACCCGCATCTTCCAGACATTCCACGAAGGCCTCTGCGGCCAGGTCTTCAGCATATGATTCCCAGCGCTCACCGAAACGCGTGCATCCCATGCCCAGTATTGCGACTTTATCTCTGATGCCATCAGCCATTTAATTCACCCCCTTTGCAGGAATCGCCTTCCAGAAGTATCCGGAAATATCTCTCTTGGCGTCGTAGTACTTTCTGCGGAAACTCAAACGGACCGCCATGCCGGTTTCCAGCTCATCCAGATTGCAGTCCGTGAAGTCGAACATCATTTTGCCGCCGCCGTCGAACTCGACCTGGCCGTAAATCGCCGGTGGATTCAGGGATGCGGCCAGCATGTCGCCGGTGAAGCTGGCAACCTTGCCGATCTTTTCGGCGAATCGATAGTCCTCCATCTCGCCAACAGCCCCGCAGGATGCGTTGACGCAGACCGCCTGGGGAGGCAGTTGCGGTGTACCGCACTTTTTGCACCTGGATCCCCAGAGTCCCAATACCATCTTGCGCGAACGCCACATGGCCGACCAGCGGGTCCAGACATCCTCTTCGGCGCGCATGCCCGCATCTCCAGGCAGGATATCCCGCCACACCA
>JAFDAT010000340.1 GCA_019313725.1 Deltaproteobacteria bacterium | reverse complement strand
TCGATAATGTGGTCGGCTGTTTTAATCACATCCATATGGTGTTCAATGATAACGACCGTGTTGCCGCTGTCCACCAGTCGGTTCAGAACCTTAAGCAGTTTCTTGATATCGTCGGTGTGCAGCCCGGTGGTGGGTTCATCCAGAATATAAACAGTTTTTCCGGTACTTTTCTTGCTGAGTTCCCGGGCCAGTTTTACGCGTTGGGCTTCGCCTCCGGAGAGGGTTGTGGCGGGTTGTCCGATTTGAATGTAACCGATGCCCACATCGGCAAGGGTCTGGAGTTTGGGACGGATAGTGCCGATCCTTTCAAAAAACCTGAGGGACTGATTAACCGTCATACTCAGAACATCGGCTATGGTGCGCCCTTTGTATTTGACTTCAAGCGTTTCTCGATTGTACCTTTTGCCATGGCAGGTGTCGCAAGCCACGTAGACGTCCGGCAGAAAATGCATTTCAATTTTGATGATACCGTCACCGCGGCAGGCTTCACATCGGCCGCCCTTTACATTGAAGCTGAAGCGGCCGGCCTTGTATCCCCGCATGCGTGCTTCCGGTGTTCTGGAAAAGAGTTCCCGGATGGGGGCAAAAACACCGGTGTAGGTTCCGGGGTTTGAACGGGGGGTTCGGCCGATGGGCGATTGATCGATGTGAATGACCTTATCCACATATTCAAGGCCCATAATGGTTGCGTGACGGCCGGCCCGAATGTTGGCATGGTACAGTTTTTGGGAAAGCGCCGGAAAAAGCGTCTGCAGGACCAACGATGATTTTCCGGATCCCGAAACACCGGTTACGCAGATAAACCGCCCCAGGGGGATGTCGACATCGATATTTTTCAGGTTGTTCTGCTTCGCACCCTTCAGGGTAATCGTTTTTCCGTTGCCTGTACGCCTTTGGCCGGGCAGGTCTATACTTTTTTTACCGGAAAGATAATGCCCAGTCAATGAATCAGCATGTAAGCGCAGCGCTTTGGGCGGACCGGAGAAAATCACCTTGCCACCGTTGACACCGGCACCCGGTCCCATGTCGATCACATGGTCGGAGGATTTAATCGTTTCCTCATCGTGTTCCACGACAATGACCGTGTTGCCCAGATCACGCATTCTCATCAATGCGTCCAGCAGGCGCCGGTTGTCTTTCCGGTGCAGGCCGATGCTGGGTTCATCCAGGACATAGAGCACGCCGGTCAGTTTGGAGCCGATCTGGGTGGCCAGGCGGATGCGCTGGCTTTCCCCCCCGGAAAGTGTATTTGCGGTTCTATCGAGCGTCAGGTAGGGCAGACCGACGTGGGCAATAAAGCCCAGCCGTTCTCTGACCTCTTTTAAAATTTTGCCGGCAATGATTTCTTTTTTGCCTGAGAGGTGGAGCTCATCTAAAAAACGGATCGCTCCTGACACCGAAAGCCGGGTGATTTCATGAATGGTGAGACCGCCGATTCTGACAGAACGGCTGGCCCTGTTCAATTTTGTCCCGCCGCAGTCCCCGCAGGGGCTGAAACTCATGTACTGCCGGATCTCTTCCCTTGAAACGGTGGAGTCCGTTTCCATATAGCGCCGCTCCAGGTTGGGAATAATTCCCTCGAAGGTTTTGTGATAGGTAACCCGGCGTTGGCCCCGTTCGAAATAAAAGGGTATCTGTTCATTTTTCGAACCGTGGAGTAGGATATTTTTAAACGGGTCGGGCAATTTTTTAAAAGGCGTGTAAATATCGACATGGTAATATGTGGTCAGGGCATCCAGAAATTCGGCAAAATGAACGGAACTCCGGCTGGCCCAGGGTTGCACGGCACCCTCCCTGAGCGTCAACTCGGGGTTGGGGACGATCAGGTCCGGATCGATAGCGGTCATCGACCCGAGTCCGTTGCACATGGCGCAGGCGCCTTGCGGAGAGTTGAACGAGAAGGAGGCCGGTGTAAATTCCGGATAGCTGATCCCACAATTCAGGCAGGCGGCTCTTTCACTGAAAAGCACCGGCTTGCCATTCTGGATGTCTACGGTTACCATGCCGCCCGACAGGGAAACGGCGAGCTCCAATGAGTCAGCAAGCCGGTTGCGAATGGTGTCTTTGGCGATCAGCCGGTCCACGACGACGTCCAGGGTGTGCGGTTTGTTTTTGTCCAGGTTTCCGACGGCATCGAGCTCCAGGGTTTTGCCGTCGATCCTGACGCGTGCGTAGCCCTCTTTTTGCAGGTGCCCCAGCAATTTTTTGTGGGAACCTTTCTGGTTGGCGACCAGGGGAGCGAGTACGATCAGTTTTGTCCCTTCCGGCAGGCGCATCACTTTTTCCAATATCTGGTCTAGGCTCTGCGGCCTTATCGGAGATCCGCACCGGTGGCAGTGGGCCGTACCGACCCTGGCAAAAAGCAGTCGCAGATAGTCATATATTTCAGTAACCGTACCAACCGTGGACCGGGGATTATGGCCTGCCGACCGCTGCTCGATGGCGATAGCAGGCGACAGGCCTTCGATCAGATCGACATCAGGCTTTTCCATGCGTTCCAGAAATTGGCGGGCATAGGTGGACAGAGATTCGACATACCGCCGCTGGCCCTCAGCGTAGAGTGTGTCAAAAGCGAGGGTTGACTTGCCTGACCCCGAGAGACCGGTGATGACTACCAGGCGGTTCCGCGGCAGTGAGACGTTGATATTTTTAAGGTTGTGCTGGCGGGCACCCCGGATGATGATTTCATCTGCTGACATGACAACTAATGGCTCCTTGTTAAATACAGTTTCACAACCACGATGGCACCATTCCCAGCTTGGCTGAATACCCTAATTATTTGTACATGAAAAAAATAAATTTTAAAATACAATTGATGGCAGCGGTTTGAAGAAGGCCGGAAACAACTTTGTGGAGTTTTGTTCTAAATTATCATTGAGTTAATATTAGTGGCGGATGAGGTTCATATGAGCATGTCAAAATAGCTTGGAAATTAATATGAAAATAGAAGAAAATAGAAGAAAATAGAAGAAAAATAGAGAAAAGTAAATTGTTAATAACTTGTTGATAAGGGTGGATATGCTTAAAATTCTTGGATAAAATTTGATGATAGAAGGTACCATGTTTAAAAGGCTTAGCATGGGGAAAGGTTTTTAAGTAAATAATTTCATATAGATACATGCTATTGATTTACTGCGGTAAACTACATGTCAGAATCGGCACCATCCGGTTTGACATACATTGGCGAATCCCTTAAATCTCTTTCAGCTTTGTTGGATTATCAACACATCTGGCTGTAATTCTAACAAACCGATATTTTTCCATTTATTTATCTTGTGTTTTATATCCCTAAAACAATCCATAGTTTACATTGATCTGGAGCGGAGAGAGAACGATTTTGTATGGAAGCTATTTGGAATGAAGTAAAAAAAGCGGTCAAGGAGACGATTCCCGAACACAGTTACAGGATGTGGATTGAACCGATTGCGTTTGAGAAAACAACAGCGGATGGAATTGCCGTTTTGTGTCCTAACCTGATCTACCAAAAGAAAATTGAAGATCACTATGCCGGGTTGATAGAATCTGAACTGGGGCGTTTGTCAAGCACTGCATGCAAACTTCATGTCGGTGTATCCGCCCGGTCGAAAAAATACAGGCCGTCGATCTCAAAACACCACCAGTTAACGCTGCCGGACATCACGCCCGGGCAGTACAGCGGCCGAATGCTGCGTGGCAATTATACATTTGACCAGTTTGTGGTCGGGGAGAACAATGGATTCGCCTACTCGGCGGCATTATCCCTGGCTTCAAAGAAAAACAATCAGCAGAACGCCCTGTTTCTGCTTTCCAAGACCGGGAATGGGAAAAGCCACCTTTCGCAGGCGGTCGGCCACCACATTCTTTCAGAATATCCTACTGAGCGTGTGTGCTATATCACGGCGGAAGATTTTGCCAACGAAATGGTGTATGCCTTCCAGAGCAATTCCATTAACAAGTTTAAGGATAAATATCGGGGCAAGTGCGATGTCCTGCTGCTGGAAGATGTCCACTATCTGACGGGCAAGAATCGGACTCAGATTGAGCTGGCATTGACCCTGGACACGCTTTTTGACGCGAACAAAAAAATTATATTTTCAAGCTGCTACCTTCCCGGGGATATACCCAAACTCAATGACAAGCTGAGATCGAGGCTCTCCTGCGGCCTGATTTCCGCAATGGAGACTCCGGATTACCGCACGCGGGTGCGCATACTAAAGAAAAAATCGCTCCTGAATAACTTCAGCATGCCCAGTGATGTGGTTGATTACCTGGCCGGTGAACTCACGGACAAC
>JAFDAT010000038.1 GCA_019313725.1 Deltaproteobacteria bacterium | reverse complement strand
CGACCAGCTTGCCGGGCCTGAACACAAATTTGATTACATGCTCAGCAATCCCCCTTTCGGCGTTACCTGGGGCGGCAAAGACGGTTATGAAAAAGAGGCTATGAAATATCAGACCAACCGTTATCAGGCCGGCATGCCGCGCACCAATGACGGAGCCCTGCTTTTCCTGCAGACCATGCTTGCCAAGATGAAGCCCGTCCGTCAGGGCGGCAGCCGCATTGCCATTATCTTGAATGGTTCGCCCCTGTCCAATGGCGACTGTGGTTCCGGTGAGAGCGAAATCCGCCGCTATATTCTTGAAAATGACCAGCCTGCTTACCTCACCGAACCGTATACCAAGGCCTTTACCCCGCCCAACATCAAGAAAGAGCAGCAATTTTACGAGTCCGACCTTGATTTCCGCATCCACTTGAAGCTTGACACGGTTGAACGGGAAATCAGCTTCACCCTCAGCCCGGAAGATAGCTTCGTGAAAATATTTGAAAAAGAGGTGAAGGTGGTCTTTGCTGAGAAGATTGCCAATTTGACGGAAAGCCTTAAAAAAGCTAAAGATAAGAACAAGGCAATCAAAGCCTTTATTAGAGGGCTGGAGGTTGCGGCCAAGTTTACCCACCGCAATTATATTTCGGATAATGAATATATCCAGTACGGCGAGGATATCGAAACGTTTCTAAAGCGTGAAATCGGCAAACCGATAATCCGATGGATAGACAGCCCTCAACTCGGTTATGAAATCCTGCCTAATAAGTATTTTTATAAATATCAGCCGCCAAAGCCGGCTGATGAGCTGTTGAAAGAGTTTTGGGCGCTGGAGGAAGAAGCGGAGAAAATGTTGGGTGGATTGGGGATCAATAAAAAATGGTAGCTGCTGAAATCGAAAAAACGCAAGAGACTTTTTTTTCTGAGTTACCCATAGGGTGGCGTTATGATCGCCTGAAAGACATTGTATCTCTAAGAAATGATAAGACGAATGATAAGAGTTCAGAAGAAAATTATTTAGAACTGGAGGACATAGAACAAGGTACGGGTAATTTGCTTTCAAAAAAAAACACTCTTGACGTTGAAAGCGCAGTAATACGGTTTAAGCAAGGGGATGTCCTTTTTGGAAAGCTACGACCCTATCTTGAAAAATATTACTACGCTGATTTCGATGGGATGTGTACTGGAGAAATATTGTCTTTTTGTCCACAGGGCATCAAAGGACATTTTTTACGATACTGTGTGGCCGCCCCATGGTTTATTGAAAAATGTAATGCATTTGCTTATGGCGCCAAAATGCCAAGAGTTAATTGGCCTAAACAACTTGCGTTATTCGACATCCCTATTCCATCTAAAAGTGAACAACACCGCATCGCTGCCTACCTGGACAAAACCTGCGCCGCCATTGATAAAACCATAGAAGCCAAACAGAAACAGCTTGAAATCCTGAATGCTTTGCGCAATTCGCTTATCCACAAGGCCGTCACCCGCGGCCTGGATGATTCGGTTGAGTTGAAGGATTCGGGGGTGGAGTGGCTTGGGAGGATTCCGAAGCATTGGTTCACCACGCAATTAAAACAACAATCAACCCTACAGTCGGGAATTACATTGGGGAAAACATATGGTGGTAAACTAATTGAGAGGCCATACTTACGAGTTGTTAATGTTCAGGACGGTTATCTTGAACTTGAAAAAATCAAGACCATTTTCCTCCCTGAATATGAAGCGAAACGTACTGAACTCTGCAAGGGGGATGTCTTAATGACCGAGGGTGGTGATCTTGATAAGCTTGGCAGGAGCCATATGTGGGATGGGCAAATTCCAAACTGTCTTCATCAGAACCATATTTTTGCCATTCGTTGTAATATTGCTAAATTATTACCGGCAAGCGGCGGAGTGCAGATTAATTGATGATACCTCCTGAAAACAATCAAATTACTTTTTATGAAACTGAAGACGGCAAAGTCCGCATTGAAGTCCGTTTTGAGCATGAAAACCTCTGGCTTTCTCAAAAACTGATGGCAGAGCTTTTTGAATGTAGCACCGACAACATCTCTCTCCACCTTCAAAATATCTTTAAAGCCGGTGAACTTGACAAAAATTCAGTTATCGAGGAATACTCGGCAACTGCCGCGGACGGGAAAAAATATCGCACAAATTTTTACAGCTTAGAGGCGATTATCGCTGTTGGCTACCGTGTTAATTCTCAAAGAGGCACACAGTTTCGTATCTGGGCGACTGATAAGCTGAAAAATTATATTCTCAAAGGGTTTGCCATTGATACTGACCGTTTTAAATACGGCACCCGTTTTGATAGCCGTTACTTTGAAGCACTCCTTGAAGAAATTCGAGAGATCCGTGCCAGTGAGCGGATGGTCTATCAGAAAATAACCGATATTTATGCTACCGCAGCGGATTATTCACCAAATACAGCAGAAGCGGAACAGTTTTTTGACACAGTTCAAAATAAGATGCATTTTGCAATAACAGGACAAACCGCGGCTGAAATTATCGCAGACAGGGCAGATAAAGGTAAACCCCATATGGGACTTACCTCCTGGCGAAAAGCCCCCACAGGTAAGGTGTTAAGGTCGGATATAAAGATTGCCAAAAATTACCTGCAAAAAAAAGAACTTAAAACCATGAATCATATTGTGGATATGTATCTTGATTATGCAGAGCTTCAAGCCAGCCGTGGGCATTTGATGAAGATGGGCAATTGGAGAGAGAAGCTGAATGCTTTTTTACAGTTTAATGATTTTGAGGTATTGCAGAATAAAGGCAAAGTCTCCCGTGAAATTGCCCTGGTACTTGCTGAAAAAGAGTATGAACAATTTCGAATAGAGCAAGACAGGAGATATGTTTCAGATTTTGATAATATCGTAAAAAAAATTAAAAAATCGAATAAAAAGGCATAAACAAAAAAAACAATCCAAGACCCTGATTTTGCCAGAGTCATAGGGGACGTCCATTGTATTATTGGTTGACATCACAACAAATAAAATTTATGCGTAATCCATGCCAAGAAAAGCTCGAATAGACGCGCCTGGTGCATTGCACCACATAATGGTCAGAGGAATCGAACAAAAGAAGATATTCTACGATGACTTCGACCGTGACAATTTCCTGAAAAGGCTTGGCACGGTTCTAACCGATACCCAAACACCCTGTTTTGCATGGGCTTTAATACCAAAGCATCTCCATTTGCTGCTGCGTACTGGGATTATGCCGTTAGCAACGGTAATGAGGCGCTTGTTGACCGGTTATGCCGTCACCTTCAACCTTCGTCACCGGCGCCACGGACAGTTGTTTCAAAATCGCTATAAGTCAATATTGTGCCAGGAAAATCCATATTTGTTAGAGTTGGTGCGCTATATACATCTGAACCCGCTCAGGGCCAAACTTGTTCCTGATTTAAAATCTCTAATCAAGTACCCTTACTGTGGACACGGTACGCTTTTGGGCAAAAAAAAGGATGCTTGGCTAAGTACAGATTACGTTTTGAAGCTATTTGATAGTAAATTTTACAAAGCTCGAAAACGTTACATTGAGTTTGTAAGCAAAGGGGTTTCTCAAGGACGAAGACCTGATTTGGTTGGAGGTGGGCTGATACGGAGTGCTGGTGGCTGGTCGGCGGTCAACGCACTGAGGAGAAGTAAAACCAGGATGAAGGGTGATGAGCGTATTTTAGGTGATGGTTTTTTCGTCGAAAAAGTGCTGGCCGAGGCACAAGAAATGCTTGAGCAAAAATATGAAATCCAAACCCGGGGATATGACTTTGACTGGTTGGTTAAGCGAGTGTCCAAGGTATTGGAAATCGATTCAAGAGATGTTTTGGCGCATGGGAAATATCGGCATATTGTAAAAGCAGAATTTAGCTCAACCCACCATAAGCCAATCCGTTATGCGGGGAAATAAAATAGCGGAGACTGAAGGGCTAAAGCTTTTATATGAATAAAAATAATAAACCAATGGACGTCCCCTATAATACTGGAAGATCTTTACGGAGGTTATCCATCATCTAAAATTTAGCTTGACAAGAAACGACCTGTTTCATATTTTCAAGCATCACTATCCAATGTGCTGAGGGATTCTTTTCCTGCTGCCCTATCAACGTTCGAATGATGCTTCCGCCCTCACCACTTTTTTCTGTTTCCTTTTAATTTCTTCTTGATTTTGCCAGAAGCTTTCGGTTCTATAGGCGGTCCTTGCGGTTTTCCCAACAAACATTAGCACAATTGCCACAAACACTGTAAGTTAAAGAGTCCGAATTGAAAAAAGGCTCACGGTAGTTGGTATATGGGGTGAGGTCGTCACGTTTCATATATAGATCTACTTTCCGGATGCGGGTGCAGAGTTCATCCACATTCATATCGTTTGGTGTCTCGATTTGCATCTTTGATCTGGATTCGATGAAAAAATCTTGTTCACAACCACCATTCTGTATTAAATCGGGCTGGTGACGCCCGCTAAACGCTCATGGACTAATTCGCCGAGATTTGCTACGAGTAGAGATATCTACTTGCAATAATAATGTAGCAGTGCAATAAATTATATGCGCCTTATCACCCTGTTCAAGAACCTTCGATGCAGGCCAGAAAGCGAAAACAGGGCGAAATACGGGGTGTTATAGTGGCATATACCTCTTTGGCATCAATATTGCGCCATTCAAGTCGAGACTATGGATACCGAAAATAACACTTCTGACCGCAAGGATCGATCTCAACCCAAATCAGCTCAATCCAAGCTAGACAATTATGCCTCCCCATTACCACATCCGAAACGATTCAGCGCAAGCTTTTTTCTTACCTTTTTCGTTATGTTTGCCATATGGCTTGTATTTTCGGGAAGGTTCGATATCTTTCATCTCATTTTGGGCGTCATTTCCTGCGGGATTGTTGCATTATTGTCCGGAGATTTACTCTTTCCGTCACCGCTGGATCGGAATCTTCCCTTCGTGTGGTTGCGGTTTATCGGGTATGTCCCGTGGCTGCTTTATCAAATTTTTCTGGCAAACCTTCATGTAATGTATCTTGTATTTCATCCCCGCATGATGGAACTGATCGATCCCCAAATCATAGAATTCGACAGTAAACTGACAAGCGATATCTCTCGCACTACATTTGCCAATTCCATAACGTTGACACCCGGAACCATTACGGTCCATGTTACGGCTGGCGGAAAGTTTTCAGTCCACTGCATCGATACGGAATCCGGAAAACCGCTTCCCGGCGAAATGGAAGCTAAAATCGCGAAGGTATTTGCAGAATAATGGAACTTTTCTTTCTCTATACGGGCATTTTTTTGTGCCTGGCGATGCTGCTTCCGCTTTACCGGGCGGTCACCGGACCCACCGTTCTTGACCGCCTTATCGGGGTCAACGCCATCGGCTCCAAGACGACCGTGCTGCTGATTCTGATCGGGGTGCTCTACCGGCGGGTTGACATGTTTGTCGATATCGCGCTGGCCTATGCCATGTTGAATTTTATCGCCGTACTGGCGGCCTCGCGGTTTTTCCAGAAAAGAAAAGGGCTTTATGACGAAGCCTCCCAGTCCGGAGAAAGGTAGTTTGCATGGATGTCGTTATCATATTGCTTTTCGTGGGCGGGCTCCTGTTTTTTTTCGGCGGGTCTATCGGGATCATCCGGCTGCCTGATTTTTATACCCGTCTGCACCCGGCGGGCAAACTGGATACCGCCGGCCACGTCCTGGCCATGTCGGCCTTGGCGCTGTACACCCTCCAGGACTTCACCGGACATTCCCTGTTAACCGCTTTTAAGATCATGTTGATCGTGGTTTTCGTCTTTTTTACAAGTCCCACGGCAACGCATGCCATCATCGACGCAGGTGTCAGGGCAGGCCTGCGTCCCTGGATCCGGGAGAAGAACAGACCATGATGTGGGTTATTGAAATGATCGTGCTGATAATGGTCGTTATTACCGCCATAGGCGCTATTACGGTGAAAGATCTGCTGGGGGCGGCCATTCTTTTTGGCGCGTACAGCTTCATGCTGTGTCTTTTGTGGGCCATAATGGGGGCGGTGGATGTGGCCTTTACCGAAGCATCCGTGGGCGCCGGTATCAGCACGGTGCTTTTTGTAGCGGCAGTTTTCAGAACTTCACGGAGAACCAGAGATTGAAAACCATGGGAAAAATTATCGTGCTGCTGTTCGGTAGTTTTCTGGTGTACTGCACGCTGGACTTTCCCGACTGGGGCGATCCCGGGTCCCCGGCCAGCACTCATGTATCACCCTATTATATCGAGCAGACCCTTGAAGATACCTCGGTGCCGAACATTGTCACCGCCGTCCTGGCTGACTACCGCGGGTATGACACGATGTTTGAGACCATTGTCATTTTCACGGCGGTAGCCGCCTGTTTTCTGCTGCTGCGGAAAATTAAATCCGATGAGCCGGAAACCCGGATGTATCGACACATTCCCACCGGCACGACGTTTCGGATAAAAAAGGGGGGCCGTTATCCCCGTGAATCCGTCGATTTTGAAAGGATCGACCTGCAATGGGTTCCCTATGGTGTTGTCATCAAGACGACCTGCCGCCTGATCATTCCCTTTATCCAGATTTTTGCCCTGTACGTCATTGCCCACGGTCATCACAGTCCCGGCGGCGGCTTCCAGGGCGGGGTCATCCTGGGCGCATCGGTCATTGTCTACGCCATATCCAGCAACCTGCGGTCATCCCTGAACAGATTCGGTGAAAGAATTGCTGTGCTGCTGTGTACCCTGGGCGTGTTCCTTTACGCCGCCACCGGCGGACTCTGTCTGCTCTTGGGCGCCAATTACCTGGATTACAGCGCACTTGCGCCCATTTTTGGGGTCGACCCGGTGACCGCCCGTTCCCATGGAATTCTCATGGTGGAAATCGGTGTGGGCATGGCCGTGATGGCGGCTATGATAAGCCTTTACTACAACCTCTCCTCGGGCGGTAAATTTGATGAAGGATTATAAATATGCCTGACCTGGTTGTGATCATTACCGCCAAGCTGAATTACTGGGTGTACATTGTCCTAATGATGGTCGGGCTGTACGCCATGATCGCCAAGAACAATCTGGTGAAAAAAGTCGTCGGGATGAACATTTTGCAGACGGCGATCATCCTGTTTTTTATTTCCATCGGCACCAAGCACAACGCCACGATCCCGATTATTCAACATGCGCACGGCCTCGAAACGCATGCTGTGCAGGCGGTGAATTATGCTAATCCACTGCCCCACGTATTGATGCTGACGGCTATCGTGGTAGCCGTGGCGACCCTTGGTGTGGCCCTGGCTTTGATTATCCGGCTCCATCGGCAGTACCATACCCTGGAAGAGGATGAGATCTTGGCCCAGTTGGAGGAAGATTAGATGACAGGTTGCACCGGTTATAATCGGGAAAAACGGGTAAATCAGGCCGCCGCAGGAATTTGCAAGGTTTCGGACGGTGACCGCCACAAAGGAGAAGAGATACCGTGGTTACCATTGAAGACCTAAAAGAGATCATCCTCATGACGCACCTGGAAGACGATATGCTTACCCGGGTATGTGCGGTTGTCGACGTCCTGTCGTTCCATGATCAGGAGGTTATTTTTCGACAGGGGGATGTTTCCGATCGTTTTTATATGGTCAAAAGGGGAAAGGTGCTTTTGGAGCAGGCTATGACCGACCTGGTCACCGTTTCCGTCGGTTCCATCAAACCCGGCTATTCGTTCGGCTGGTCAACCATGATCGAGGAGGGTCACTACACCACCGACGCCGTATGCGCCGAGCCCTGCGAAATATTTTCCATACGCGGCAGCCAGTTAAGAGATCTGTGCGCACAGGAACCGCACATGGGATATCTGCTGAGCCAGAGGCTGTTGGTCATCCTGAAGAAGCGCTATGACCACCGCACGGAGCAATTTCTTAAGGTGATTCAGCATCATCCGGATATGGAAGGGATGTTTAAAATAGAATGAGCCTGCAATTGCCAGTTATTGTTGTTATCACCCCCCTGGTCATATCTTTCCTGGTATTTTTGTCGAGCTGGTGGACGAAACGATCCGTTTTCCCCCTGGTCCTCGCGGCGCTGACGGTTAGTCTGGTTGCCGCCAGTGTTCTATTGAAAGCCGTAATGGCCCAGGGAACGATCCAGTATTGGCTGGGCGGCTGGCCCCCCCCCTGGGGCATCGAGTACCGGGTGGATCACTTCAACGCTTTTATGCTGATCCTGGTGGCAGCTCTGGCCCTGCTCGCCGCCATCTACGGCCGCGGATCCGTGGAAGCTGAACTGCCGGGCAGGGTCGAACTGTTTTGGAGCCTGTATCTTCTGCTGATCACAGGGCTTCTCGGGATCATTGTCACCGGCGACATGTTTAACCTTTTTGTTCTCCTGGAAGTGGTTTCCCTGGCCGGCTACGCCCTGATCGCCATCGGCAGGGGCAACGCCACCCTGGCCAGTTTCCGGTATTTGATCCTCGGGACGATCGGGGCCTGTTTCTACCTGATCGGGGTGGGATATCTTTATATCATGACCGGATCTTTGAACATGGAAGATCTGCGTGTTTTGCTGCCGCCTCTTTACGGATCGACAGCCATCCGGGCCGCGTTTGTCTTTATCCTGATCGGATTCGGTATTAAAATCGCACTTTTTCCTCTGCACGCCTGGCAGCCGGATGCATATACACACGCCCCCTCGGCGGTCAGTGTGATCATATCCACCGCCATGGCCAAAACGCTGATCTATGCGCTTATTCGCATTGTTTTTTCAGTGTTTACCCTTGATTTTATCACCGCTAACCTGCCGGTGTTCGATATTCTGCGGGCGATGGCGGCCATTGCCATCGTGGCCGGCTCCCTGTTTGCGATTTACCAGAATAATTTTAAGAGAATGCTGGCCTATTCGAGCGTCGCCAACGTCGGCTATATCGTCCTGGCCATCGGGCTCGCGCCCCTGACCCCTTTTGGCCTGACCCCGGGATTGATGCACATCCTGAATCACGCGGTCATCAAGATGTGCATGTTCATGGTGGCGGGTGCGTTTATCTATAAAGCCGGCCTGGTGGATATCAGACAATTCGAGGGCCTCAGCCGCAAAATGCCCTACACCAGTTTTGGGCTGATACTGGCCATCCTGTCCATGATCGGGATGCCGCCCAGCGCGGGATTTGTGACCAAATGGTATTTGATCCTGGCGGCCCTGGATGCCCAAAAATACCTGCTGGTGGGGGTTATCTTTTTCAGTACGCTGCTGATGATCATCTATTTCTGGCGGGTCGTTGAAATCATGTACATCCGGGTGGACACCCAAAGCAGTGAATCCCTGGCTCCCCCGGTGGACGAGGTGCCGCCGAGTATGCTCATGCCGATTCTGGCGACCGGGGTTTTAACAGTCGTCATCGGCATTATCTGGATTACAGGTGTTTTCGACCCCCTGGTCAGCGCCATTAATACCAGTTTCGGACTGGAGGCCCGACCATGACCGGAACCATCGTCTCCCTTAAACCGCTCCTGGCCCTGGGATGCCCGTTGCTGGGCACCGGCATGATCTTTATCTACCGCAAACAGCCCAATGTGCGGGAGGGCTGTACCCTGGCTGCCGCGGCGCTGCTGTTTGCCATAGTCATCTCCATGGCCCCGCCCATCCTGGCCGGGAAGGTGATCGCGTTTCGACTCATTACCATCTGCCCCGGATTGGAACTGGGATTTCGGGTGGATGCCTTCGGCCTTCTGTTTGCCATCACCTCCTCATTTCTCTGGATTCTCGTGTCGCTCTATTCCATCGGATATATGCGCGCTTTGCAGGAGCACGCCCAGACCCGCTATTACTGCATGTTCGCGCTGGCGATTTTTTCCGCCGTCTGCATTGCCATGGCTGAAAACCTGGTGACCTTTTATGTCTTTTATGAGGCCCTGACGCTTTCAACTTACTGGCTGGTTGCCCATCACGAGGATGAGGAGGCGTTTGCTGCCACCCGAAAATATCTGACCTACCTACTGGCTTCCGGCTGGTTTCTATTCGCGGCCGTGGTTTTAACCTATGCCCTGGCCGGGACCACCCGTTTTGCAGACGGCGGCATCCTGACCACCGCGTCAGCCTCCCGATGGACGCTAATTGTGCTCTTTGCCCTCTTCGCGCTGGGTTCAATGAAGGCGGCCTGGATGCCTTTGCATTCCTGGCTGCCAGCCGCCATGGTGGCGCCCACCCCGGTCAGCTCCCTTTTGCATGCCGTGGCGGTTGTCAAGGCCGGTGTTTTCGGGTTTGTCCGGATCGTATGCCACATTTTTGGTGTTGACCTGTTCTCGGAACTTGGGCTGGGCCTGCTGCTGGGATGGATGGCTTCATTTACGATGATCGTGGCTTCTTTTATGGCCATCGGCCAGGACAACCTGAAACGACGCCTGGCCTATTCCACCATCAGCCAACTCTCTTATATTCTGTTCGGGGTGGCCTTACTAAGCCCTTTTGGCATTAAAGGTGCGATGATTCATATCCCTTTTCACGCATTTATGAAAATTACACTCTTTCTTTGCGCCGGGGCTATTATGGTGATTACCGGCAAGAAAGCGATCAGCCAGATGGCAGGCATCGGCCGGCAGATGCCGATCACCATGGCCGCCTTTACAGTCGGTGCTGTCGGAATGTGCGGCGCGCCGCCGGTCGCCGGCTTCATCAGCAAATGGTTTCTATGCCTCGGATCCGTCCAGTCCGGGCATTTGATTTTCCTGGGCGTTATCCTGGTCAGTTCCCTGCTGGATGTCGTTTATTTCTTCCCCATTATCAAAACCGCCTTTTTTGATGCCCCTCAAGAGGGTGCTGATCGGAGAAATGGTGACGTGTTGAGGATGGAAACCCGAAAACCTTTGTATCTGTTCATGATTGTTCCACTCGCGCTGACAGCCCTTTTTTCAATCGTGTTTTGCTTTTTCCCCGGGACTTTTTTCATCCTGGACCTGGTTGAAATGGCGGTGAACAATCTCTTTAACCCTTAAGCTTGCGAGGATTGCAATGACGGGTATTGAAAAAGACGGCGAGGAAATCATCTACCGCCAGGACGATGGCGAAATCACCGCCTGGCTGACCGACTTTGAAGAAAAAATGGAGCTTTCGCATCCAGGCGATCCTTTTTACAAAAAGGTTTTTTTTCTCATGGTTGTGATTGGATTGTTTCATCTGGGCGTCACTTTTTGCTTATAGGAGGAAAATAGATATGCCGCCGAAAAAGGAGCTCACTTTTCTTGACTCTGCCCGCAATCAAAAAAGAGTCAGGACCTTTTTTTATATCACACTGGTTTTGCTGCTGGTCATTGACCTGTTTATTCCGAAACACGGTCATTTTTCGTGGGAAGAGGCGCCTTTCTTTTTTGCTGCCTACGGGTTCATCGGGTGTGTCAGTTTGATATTTGGCGCCAAAGGGCTGCGCTGGCTGGTCAAAAAAAAGGAAGATTATTATGATTAAGCCGGTGCCGCCCGCATTCATTTTCATGGCCGGGGCGCTCCTGGTTCCGCTGCTGAAAGGCAGGCTGAAAGCCGTTTATCTGATCGCGCTGCCGGTCCTCGCTTTTGTCGACCTGCTGGCCATGGACAACGGGACCTACTGGATCGTGCGTTTCCTGAACCAGGATCTCATTTTCGGCCGGGTGGACCGGTTGAGCATGGTCTTCGGATATGTTTTCGTTTTGATCACTTTCATAGGCGTTATCTACGCGCTTCACGTCAAAGACGATGGTCAGCATGTCGCAGCCCTGCTCTATGCCGGGGGAGCCCTGGGAGTCACCTTTGTCGGCGATTTGATTTCGCTCTATTTTTTCTGGGAGGCGATGGCCCTGGCTTCGGTTTTCCTCATCCTTGCGCGCAAGACCGAGGACTCGAACAGGGCCGCCCTGCGATACTTCCTGTGGCACTTTTTCGGGGGGCTCTGTTTGCTGGCCGGCATCGTTTTATACGCCCTGGAACGGGACACGATTGCTTTTGCCTACATCGGACTGAGTGATCCATCCACCTATCTGATATTCATCGGGTTTTGTTTAAACGCGGTTGTATTTCCCCTGCACGTGTGGTTGTCGGACGCCTACCCCCGGGCAACGGTCACCGGGGCTGTGTTCATGAGCGCCCTGACGACCAAAAGCGCCGTCTATATCTTGGCCAGAACATTTCCGGGTACCCCCTTCCTCATCTGGGCGGGCGCGCTAATGACCTGTTTTCCTATTTTCTACGCGGTCATTGCCAATGATATGCGCCGCGTGTTGTCCTACAGTCTCATCAATCAGGTGGGCTTTATGGTTTGCGGCATCGGCATCGGGACGCAGCTGGCCATAAACGGTGTCGCCGCCCATGCCTTTTGTCATATCATCTACAAAGCCCTTCTGTTCATGTCTACAGGAGCGGTTCTGCACATGACCGGCAAAGTGAGAGGAACAGACCTGGGCGGGCTTTATAAAACCATGCCCTATACGGCAGTCTGCTGCATGATCGGGGCTGCCTCCATTTCGGCCTTCCCGCTTTTCAGCGGGTTTATCTCCAAATCCATGACCGTTACCGCCGTGGCCGAAGAGCATTTTACCATCGTCTGGTTCATGCTGCTTTTCGCCTCCGCCGGCGTGTTTCACCATGCGGGTATCAAGGTCCCTTATTTTATCTTTTTCGGCCACGATTCCGGTATCCGGGCCAAGGAGCCCCCGGTGAACATGCGTATAGCCATGGGCATGGCCGCATTCATCTGCCTGTTTCTGGGTGTCTACCCGGACCCCCTTTACCGGATTTTGCCGTATCCGGTTGATTTCGTACCCTACACCGCCTTTCACGTGCTCGGCATGTTGGAACTGCTTATGTTCGGGGCGCTAGCCTTTACCCTGCTCGTTCTCTCCGGCTACTACCCGGCTGAAATGCGGGCGGTCAACCTGGATACCGACTGGTTCCTGCGTCTGCCTGGGCGTCAATTTATTCTTTTTTGCCAAAAACCGCTGCAGCGTTTTTTTGAGAGCATGAATCGCATCCTGCTGGGTGTCGTGGGAACCTTGAAAACATGGCCCCGGTGGGCCGTGGGCACTGAAGAGAAAAACGATTATCTCTTTCACAAAAAGCTGACCGCCTTTCCGGAGTTTATCTACGCCCGGGCCCGCTATTTAAAAACGGAGATCAAGCAGCTCTCTTTTAATCTGACATATATTTTACTTTTTTTCGTCGTTTTACTGTGGATCATGCTCTATTGGACCGGATAAAATCATGCCCTATTTACTTCTTCAGATAGTGGGCCTGCCGCTGGTGGCGGCAGTTGTGACAGGGTTCACGCGCAACGTCCGGAAAAGCCATTTGCCCGGGTGGATTACCATCACCACACTTGTCTACACCACCTTGCTGCTGGGCTTTGCGGGTATCCGCGTGTGCGGAGGCGAAGTCCTACTCGAGCAGTATTTTATCGGCCCTGAAGTCAGCCTGAATTTACTGGCGGATGGTTTGAGCCTGCCGATGGCCCTGATCATCAACCTGATTTGCCTGGCCCTGGCCGTCTACTCGCTTCACTATGTCGAACATAGAATTGAGCTTATATACGGACAATGCTCCCCCCGGGTGTACAATCTCTATTTCCGCCGGTTTTTTCTGCTCTATCTTTTCTTTCCCACCGGTTTTATGGGGGTTGCCTTTGCAACGAATCTGTTATCGGTCTACTTTTTCATGGAACTGTTGACCATTATTCCCCTTTATTTCATCATGGCGCAATTCGGGTATTCCGATTATATTACGCGCTACAAGGTCGCCCTGATGTGCCTTTTCTGGGGGGTTGCCGGTGCAACATTTTTTTTGATCGGTATCATCATGGGGTACGTGCAGATCGGAAGTTTCGAAATTGCCGAGCTGCCCCGTCTGGCGGGTAATCCCATGACCATCTGGATCGCCATAGTTATTCTGTTGGGTCTGGCGACCAAGCTGGCCATCATTCCTCTACACGTGTGGATGCCCTGGGTTCACGCGGAGCACCCCACCTGTATTGCGGGTTTGCTTGCAGTTTATGCCAATATTGCTGTTTATGTAGCTGTACGGATCCTCATTCTCCCCTTACGGAACGATATTTACCCTCTTGCCCTCCCCATGATGACATTTGCCATGGTTACCATGGTCTACGGTGCGCTTCTCACATTGGCCCAGTCCGACATCAAACGGTTTTGCGCCTGTTCCACAATAAGTCAGATCTCTTACTCTGTTTTTGGAATCGGTATTATGACTGCCTGGGGGGTTAAAGGGGGCATCTTCTATTTTCTGAGCCACATTATAGGCAAAGCCTTACTGTTTTCAACTGCCGGGATCTTGGTTTACACCGTGGAAACAAGAGAAATAAATAAAATGGGCGGACTCTGGTCCAGCATGCCGCTTACGGCAATACTCTGGTTTTCAGCCGCCCTCATCCTTTCAGCCTTGCCGCCCACCAGCGGATTTGTGGGGAAATGGATTATTTTTGTGGGTGCTTTCAAAGCGTTTCACAGCACGCCAACAGGGCTGGTTATCGTTATTTTTGCCGTTCTTTCTACAATCTTGACCCTTGTTTATACATTCTTGGCCGGCATTCGAATTTTCTTTGGCCCGCAAAAACCACCGAGGCCGGATCATCCTCCGACGGATCCGCCCCTGACGATGAGCCTTCCGCTGCTGGCCCTTGTCTGTGTAGCCCTTGGATTGGGGCTTTACCCTGAACCGATACTGGACCTCCTCGGTTCCGTTATCGGTTTCTTTTAAACATCCAGCATATGATAGCTCGCCGATTTATAGCCCTTAATTTTATGGATGTGAAATGAAAAAATGCGGCTTTCAAAATTGTCAACGAGGCCCTTTAGCTTTCGCCGGGCGGTTCGAAATTTTTTACTTTGAATCGTTTTTATCAGTTTTTCAGTATCGCGAACGCGTCCCTCACAGATAATATGCGGCCCATCGCCGATCAAAACCTCCCACTCTCCGGCAACTGCAATTCCGGACGCTTCCAATAAGGGATAGTACTCGTTGACGACATAGTCTTCATACGCATCCTTTGTGCGGCTGATGATATCCCATGTCTGGTTGAATTTAATGGTCTTATCTTCGTAGTCGGCTGAATAGCTGTCTTTTTCCCCGGTCGGGATGAGAATTTTCGTCTTATAGGACTTTACATGGTTTAGCAGCCCATCTTTTAAATCGCTGAATTTTTTCTTCCGCAACGCCTTTTCAATCAGTTCCAGGTCGTTGCTCATACCCTCAATAAAAATTTCACTGTAACCGCCCACCAGGACAATCCATCCAGCAACAATATGAATTCCAAGGGAATTCATTCCCGGAATAAACTCTTTGATCATATATTTCCCGTATTGTTCACGATTTTCACTTATGATCGTCCAATATTGATTGAATTTTACCGGCATAGGTCACACCTCCTTGGCATTGTTGCTTGGGTCATTAAGAATGGAAACATCAAATAAACCAAAAGGTTAACATTTGATTATCGCAGACCGGCTTGATTGTCAACTATGATTTTTTCGATTTAAAATCTGACCTTCATCAAAACCATTTCCCATAACTTGGCCCTGTACGATTCATACCGAGGAATGCTTCAGCTTACGGGGACAGACATTACCGCCTGTCCCTGCTGCACCGAAGGAAAAATGCAGTTTTTTGCGGAGATCCCAAAAAGTCGGGTAGGACCACATACCCGTCTTGCTTGTTTATTGGGCTAAACAGCTAAATCAAAATATTTACTGAACAACGATAGGAGAGGTACGCCCTGAGCCGAAATAAAACCTGAAAACAGCAGCTGTTCAGAAGACTTCAGAGTTAATATGACAAAATATGTATCCTGGTATAGAGTAAAATATATCTTTGAAAAGGGCCAAACGAACATATGGCAATGGTTCCATCCTTCCAGATTGAAATACAATACCCATATAGCCCTATCATACATGATTGCCGCGAAGCGGCTTCGCACATCTCTGTTTTATCAATAATCCCTCATTCCTTATCTTCATCTGAATATCGAGTTGAAACGTACAGGATAAACTTGTAACCTGAGATCAGTCTGCGCCGGGACTATGGATAAAACGCTAAATAGATATCACTGCTTTTTCGACTAGGCAAATTATGCCGATGTGTTGGAAGTCACCACCCTTTAAGGCCATTGATTTATGCGAGCAATCAATAAATTCCGGAACATTTACTATTTGACAACCCATAAAAGCCAATGATAATCGATTTTGATTGAATATTTTATTCACAATATTTACCGGAAACTTTCCCATCCCAAAGGCTAATGCCATGAGCAAAACCGAAGAAAATTTTAAGATCGCATTTTCAGGTGAGTCCCAAGCCGGAAACCGCTACGCCTTTTTCG
This sequence comes from Deltaproteobacteria bacterium, assembly GCA_019313725.1. Taxonomy (GTDB): domain Bacteria; phylum Desulfobacterota; class Desulfobacteria; order Desulfobacterales; family B30-G6; genus JAJDNW01. The sequence continues at coordinate 2,129 of JAFDAT010000038.1, read as the reverse complement.
CCGCTGTCACTCGCCGTGAGGGGTATCATTACATTACCAAAATCTTCGAAGAAACGGCGGACAATGAAATGTATCATGCCCTTGAAGAATACAAACTGATGCACGGCCGGCAACACATAGCACAAGTTCTTAAAGAAACCGTTGACGCTGAAAAATATGTAGTGCCCTACAGCATGGTCCTATTAGGATAATATATTGAAATTACTGCTCTTTATTAATTGAATGTACAAACTTGGGATAATAATGGTGGATAAATTATTACAAAGGAAAAAGACGCACTGCGCCCGGATGGACCACGGCGGGTGCGCATTGATCTTAGAGGTAAAGAACAACCGCGTGGTCAAAATCAAGGGCGACCCCGACGGGTACCTGAACCGCGGCTACATCTGCCCAAAGGCCCTGGCCCTGCCGGACCGTCTCAACCACCCCGACCGGCTGCTGACACCTTTGAAAAGAACCGGTTCGCGGGGGGACGGGAAATGGGCAGCCATCTCCTGGGAAACAGCACTTGCCGAAATCAGCCATCGCATGCTGGAAGCAAAGGGAACGTACGGCGCCAGGAGCGTTGCCTTCTGTCAGGGCATGCCCAAGGGCATGGAACACTTTGCCTTAATACGCCTGGCCAACCTGTTCGGATCTCCCAATGTCGTTGCCACCCAGGACGTCTGCCACGCACCGCGTGAAATCACTGGTCTGCACACCTGCGGTTTCTACCCCGTAACGGATTTCCACCACCGCAGCCGGCTGGTTATCCTCTGGGGAAGCAATCTGACAGCCACCAACGAGGAAGGCGAAATATGCCGGCCGTTGCTTGACCAGATGAAAGCAGGAACACGGATTATTGTCGTAGATCCGCGTAAAACCGCCCTGGCCGACAAGGCCGAACAATGGCTGCAGATCCAGCCCGGCACCGATCACGCTCTGGCCCTCGCATTTCTGGAGGTGATTATCCGGGAAAACCTCTATGACCGGAATTTTGTCTCGAATTGGACGCACGGGTTCGATGAACTGGCCGCACACGTCCGTGCGTATACACCTGAAAAAGTGTCAAATACGGTGGGCGTCCCCCCGGAGATGATTCGCCGGGCAGCACTGTCTTACGCAAAATTCCGGCCCGCCGCCATCCAATGGGGCAACCCCATCGAGCAAAACATACATGCCTTTCAGACGACACGTGCGCTTGTCTGCCTGATGGCCATCTGCGGCAACCTCGATAACCCCGGCGGCAACCTGCATAAACAGGACCCTCCGATCATGAACCTCGGACAGTTTGTCCGGGCTGACCTGCTGCCGGACAAACGCAAAGAGATGATCCATGCCTCTCACGGCACCATCCCGCGACTCATGACCGTACCGCCGGCATATTTTAAAAAAGCTGTTCTAACGGAAAAACCCTACCCGGTAAAAACTGCCTATTTCCAGTGCACCAACCCTTTGGTCACCTGGGCTGACAGCCACTCGACACTGGAAGTACTCCGTAAGCTAGACTTTATCGCCGTTGCGGACATCTGCATGACCCCCACGGCCGCCTTTGCCGATATCGTCCTGCCGGCGGCCACCCACTTCGAGTTCAACGACATCGGGCATTACGGCCTGGGACACGGCTGCATTCTGGCCAGGCCCCAAATCGTGGACCCGCCAAAGGAGTGCTGGGCTGACCTGAAGATCATCAATGAACTGGGAAAACGTATTTCTCCAGCCGATCACTGGCCCACCGAGTACGATGACCTGTTGGAATCGGTTTTGTCTCCCGCAGACCTCACGTATGCCCAGTTTGTGCGAACAGGATTTTTAAAAGGTCTTGAACGTTTCAAGAAGTACGAAAAATCAGGTTTTAAAACGCCATCGGGCAAGGTGGAACTGGTACTAAGCCGGGCTGAACGCTTCAAGCTGCCGCCCCTGCCGCTGTTTGACGGCTTGCCCGAAAAACCCGACCCGGATTACCCCCTCGTTTTGATCAGTTCAAAAGATCCTCTCTACCTGCACTCTTCCTACCGCTGGATCCAACGTTTACGTAAAAGGAGCCCCGGACCTGTGGCGGAGATCCACCCGGACACGGCCTCCGCATACGGCATACGCAGCGGTGATGAAGTGTCCATAGAAACCTGCAAAGGCAGTATCCGGCAGAT
>JAFDAT010000037.1 GCA_019313725.1 Deltaproteobacteria bacterium | reverse complement strand
GTAGCGATTCATCAACTTTAGATCACTTATAATTTTAGATCACTTGACACTTTAAATTATTTATTTTGGCAGAGCCTAATGGCTCTGACCTGGCCCAAAGGACCAGGTTTTTTATGCTGAAATAAACATTACAGCTGGATCGCTGATTTATATGGCCTGTTCAATATCCGTAATAATATCATCTGCATCTTCAATACCGACGGATAATCTTAAAAGTTCGTCGGTGATGCCAAGTTTTGCCCGCTGGTCATCCGTCAGTTTTGCATGCGACGTGGCGACCGGTGCACAAATAATGGTTTCAACGCCGCCAAGGCTAAGGGCCGGCTTTATCATTTTCAGATTCTTTAAGAACTGATGGGGGTTCACTTTTTTGTCGTTCAGTTCAAAAGAGACCATCCCGCCAAAGGCTCGCATCTGTTTCTTTGCAATATCGAAACCCTCGTGGGTTTCCAGACCCGGGTAATACACTTTTTTAATGCAGGCATTTGTCCGGAGGTGTTTGGCTATTGTCAACGCATTTTTATTTTGCCTGTCAACCCGGATACCCAGAGTTTTTAGACTTCTTTCAATTAAATAGCAGGTACCGGCATTCAAACTGCCGCCCAGGTTGGCTGCGGTCGCCTTCATCCTCTCGATCAGCGTTCTGGAAGCCACCACGACACCGCAGCAGATATCGCTGTGACCGCCGATGTACTTGGTTCCGCTGTGGATAACGATATCGATGCCAAAATCAACCGGATTCTGGTTGATAGGCGTGGCAAATGTATTGTCGATAATGGTAAGAATATTTTTTGATTTTGCGAAACCGGTGACGGCTTCAATATCCGTGATCACCAACAAGGGGTTGGAGGGCGTCTCAATATAAATGATTTTGGTATTGTCTCTGACCGCTTTTTCAATGTCATCCATAGTGTTGGACACAAAATCATAGGCGATCCCGAATCGATCGAACTCGGCCGTGGCAAAATGGTGTGTTCCACCATAGATATCTTTCTGGAGGACGATATGATCACCGCTCTGGAGCAAAGAAAAGATTGCCGTGCTGATGGCGGCCATACCCGAGCTGAAAATCAAACCATCCTCTGCCTTTTCCAGGGCACACAATTTTTCAATGATGGATTTCTGATTCGGCGTATTGAAATACCGAGGATAGATATTTTCCGGTATGTCCATATATTCGAAAGACGACGAGGTGAAAATAGGCGTGTTGACGCCTTTGGTTTCTGGATCTGTATATGTTCCACTGTGAACGCACTGGGTATTCTTTTTCATAATATGACGCTCCTTGTTTTAAAATTACAATTTGAAGGTATAATAAAATCAGGCAAATCGACACGTGAATAGAATGGGTCGTATTGGTGTGGTGTGTATTTCATGGTCAAAATGAGTTGGAATCCTTTCATACAATATCCTCATACCGGTATTCGATCAACATCTAATCTTTAAATTTAGCGAGAAAATTAGCATGTTAAAGCTGTCGAAGTCCCGGCCTCATCCCGTTTTGAATTGGAAGTATTATGATCTTGAACGCCCTGACGACTATCAACTGATTACCAGCGACCCCCTTGGGTTCTTTAGTCGGCAAAGGGACAAGACCATTATTGATGAGGCACAGCAGTTTCCAGATCTGTTTACAGTTTTGCGAAATGTTATTGATCAGGACAGGAATGCAAATGGCCGCTTTCTTTTGACGGGTTCAAGCTCTCCTGAAATCGTTAAAGGTCTGTCCGAGAGTTTAGCCGGCAGGATTGCAACCGTAGAGCTTTGGCCTTTTAAAATGGTGGAGTTTTATGAAAAGCCATTGCCGTCTATTTATAATCTTCTTATTGATAGCACAACTTCTTTGGCTCAGTTATCTGAACTAGAAACCAATATTTCGATTTCTCAAATCTATGAACATTGGTTATTAGGTGGCTACCCTGAGCCAAGAATAAAAGGACAGGTAAACCCACTTTTTCACGGTCTGTGGATGGATGAGTATTTTGCCGATTATATCCGCAGGGATATTCAGCGCCTGTTTCCACGGATTAACACCCATAATTTTCGGCGTTTCATTCAAAGCCTTTCCTATCATTCTGGAAAGATAATTAACCAGTCAGTAATTGCCCGGGCTTTGGAAGTAAGTTCTGTTACAGCGAAAGAATATTTGGAAATTCTCCATGGCACCTTTGTTTGGCGTAACCTTCGTAGCTTTGAGAAGAACAGTTTGAAGAAGGTTCAGAAAATGCCTAAGGGTTTTTTCCGGGATCAGGGTATTCTCCACCACCTTTTAAAGCTTGATGACCGTGATCGACTTCTGGTTCATCCTGCGGCTGGAGCTTCTTTTGAATCCTTTGTTATTGAGGAAATCATTAGAGGTTTTCAGTGCACTTTAAAGGCCGGGATTGATTTTAATTTTTATAGAACCCGTGATAAGTCTGAAATTGACCTGATTGTTGATGGCCCTTTCGGACTCATCCCCATCGAAGTGAAGTTAGGAACAAAGCTTAATCAACGAATGCTCGGTCCACTGAAGACCTTTTTGAAAGAGACAGGCGCTCGGTTTGGGCTTTTCGTAAATAATTCCGAAAAAATTGAAATAGTAGCCGATAAAATTATCCAGATTCCGGCTGTATATTTTTAACTTCTGACAAACCATTCTACCGGCCTTCTCAGTGAAACCGGATCAGGATATTTGTCCAAATACCCGACCCTGAGCATGAATTGGGGAATCATACTTGCTTCATGATTTTCCGTTATATTCTTCTGACCCTGTTTTTCTTCCAATGCCTGGGTCATAGGATGAATACCGATCATTTTTTCCCGCGCGGTCAATGCCATTCTTTGAAATCTTCTGCCCGTTTCAATAAGATCTTTCACGGTATTACCATCACTGGTGATTACGAGCCAGCCTGCCCCTTCTTTGACCTGTTCTTTTGTTTTTTCGATGCCCTTATCACTGAAAGATTGGGTCATTACATCTTTATTGTCCATAAAATTGCGGACATACCACCCGGCCAACCCGGTGATTTCCATACCGTCAACAGTCAGACCGTCTCGAAACTTTTTAGCATCGTCGTCTTTAAATCGGATCCAAAAAGCCAGTTCTTCCATGGCATTTATATTATTCGACTGAATAATATAATTATCCACTGCCTCTTTATCCATCAGCTTGGCATGATCGGTTCCGGTTGGGAAATAAAAAAGATGGCCATCAACAGATTGAAAAAAATCATTCACATCTGACAATCTAAGTTCTTTTGACTGAAAATGGCTTTTCACTGTTCTGCGGGTGAGAATCCTCTGCAGCGGGATTTCCAATACCTTTGATTTTAAAAGGTTTATCTTTACAACATCAGCCGCAAACCTGTCTTTGGCAATCACCTTTGTTTCCACGGCATAGCCAAACGCATTGGCCGCCTGGACAAGATTTTCAATAAAAGCACCCAAAGAGAGCATAGCTTCCCTGTTGGACCCGTCCACTTGGGAAAGACGTCTGTCAGCATCAGCGCCGACGATCCATTGGGTTTTGCTGATAATTTTAACAAACCAGGGCTGACTGTTATGCCCGCTGGGCGCTAAGGAGGCATAATATAAAATTTTATAAACATCGTGATCCATTTGATCTGATTTGTCTGATAAACGATCAATACCCATCAACTCAGATCTTAAATTCTTTTTACAGGATGAAAGCATAAGGCCTGAACCCATGATGACAGTCGTTGCCGCCACACTTTTTTTTAAAAAACGCCTTCTGTTCATTTTAAGCCCCCTCTGTTTTGTCACCAAACAGTGACATTGTTAAAAAAAAATATATGTTATTTGTTATTCAAAACACCACGGGTAATGGTTTCAATCGCTTTTTCTATACGCTTCCAGCCCTGCTCAGACCCAAGATCCAGCCCGCCGAAAAGATCGATGTTTTTGGAACGTAACACCAGATAACTGATGGCCGCCCCAATAAGCATAATAATTGCCTGTAAATCGATTTTGATTTGATCTTTCACAAAAAACATTTGAAAAAACTCTATAATACTTCGCTCTCTTATCCGCTCCAGTTCCTCGGTCAAGCCATTGGGTTCAATAATTTCCCATGCCATAATGGCTTGCGTCAAAGGTCTTTTCCGAAGTGCGTCGATAAAATTGGATGCAAAGACTGATAATCTTTCATCCAGGGGCATTTGAGAAAATTTCTGTAGGTCACCCCCGGCCAGTTCCAGGGCAGACGGCCAGAAGTCCCCTTCCTTTCCAAAGGCTGCAATCAACCCCTCCAGTCCACCAAAATACCGATAAATTAATACCTTATCAACACCGGCTTCTCTCGCTACAGCATTCACACCAATACCCTTAAACCCTTTTTTTGCCAAAAGGCTTCCCACGGCACTGATCAAGCGTCTGCTTGTAATTTGTCTGTCCCTGATTTTCAATTGCTGTATTTTGGCCATTTTTTCTCTGAAAAGTCTTTTTGAATACGGGAACACCAATATCACTGACTGGTGACATATGTCAAGTAGAAAATTGTCTAACTCTCAATGTACCAGCAATAAAATTAAACCTTGAAATTATTGGATCTTCAACGTATCCAATCATCAGGAAAAAATCGTCTATTTAATTTAAAATCCGATATCGGGTTATGGATAACAATCAAAATATGGGAGGTCACATGTCCGAGTCCAACACATTGGAAATACTGAAGAGTGCGCTATTGTTAGAAATCCGCGGCAAGGCTTTTTATAAAAAAGCCGCCGAAAATACTGAAAAACAAGTCGTAAAAGATTTTTTTGAAAAGATGGCTGAAGATGAAGTCAGTCATGTGGAGATACTGTCCGAACAGTACCGCGCCTACAAGCAGAATGGAAAATTCACCCCCCGCGCCCTGGATGGGTCCCAGGAAAAAGTGGCCGCCGCCGTGCTGACCCCGGAGTTGAAGGAGAGTATCGCCGCCGCCGGCTTTGAATCTGCCGCCATCTCCGCCGCCATGGGCATGGAAGAACGGGCCATAGCGCTGTATTCTAAAAGATCCGAAGAAGCCGACGACCCGGAGGAAAAAGCCCTTTACGAATGGCTTGCCGAATGGGAAACCGAACACCTCGAATACCTGGCCAGAATCGACAAAGAGGTTACCGAGACGATCTGGCATGACAACAGCTTCTGGCCCTTTTAAATCAATGACCACCTGTGTCTTATTCTTTATTGAATAGAACTGCGGTTATGCTTCTGAATGGCCATTGAAAAAATACTCCCTCGTGGTGGTCTTCGATTTAAAAGTGTATTTCACTGCGTGAAAATTACCAGAATTTTCCTTGGTATGCATTCCCATAATAGTTCCGTTGTAATATATATAAAAACATATTGACTCATTAATATATATATAATAGCATATATTTATGAATACAATATTAAAAGAATTGAAAATTGCCAGACAAGAAAAAGGGCTGAATCAATCCGAGTTTGGCAATAAGCTTGGCCTGCCCCAAAGCCATATCTCTAAAATTGAACGGGAAGAAACCAATCCCCGTCTATCAACTGTTATTGACATGGCACGGATTGTTGACCGTGAATTAATGCTTGTCCCCAGAAGGCTGGCACCTGTCATCAGGACAATGATAGACGGCGGGCATGAGCAGGATCCCATGTGGAAACCGGATGAAGGATGAAAGGTGAACTGGAAATATCGTTGGGTGAAAGCCGGGTAGGGACTCTAACACTGCTTGAAAGTGACCGAACAATCTTCTCCTTTCGTGAAGATTACATCACCAAGACCCGAAGACCGGCACTCAGCCAAGCCTTTATCAATATGGCCGGTGAACTGATTACTGAGTTCAGGCCGACACGGATGAAACTGCATCCCTTTTTTTCTAATCTTTTGCCCGAAGGTCATCTGAGGACCTACCTGGCGGAACGTGGAGGCGTAAAACCGGAACGTGAATACATGCTACTGCAGTTGCTTGGTGATGACCTCGCCGGTGCAGTCATAGTCAAATCAGATGATAGCATCCGGCATGCAGTAGAAAATAAAGGAGAAACTGCAACAATAAAGGGAGAACAACCTTACAGATTCTCTCTGGCAGGTGTGCAGCTTAAATTTTCGGCAATATCGGAGTCAAAGGGTGGATTGACCATCCCGGCAAAAGGTGTCGGGGGTGACTGGATTGTAAAATTACCTTCACAAAGTTTTACACAGATCCCCGAGAACGAATGGTCAATGCTTCACCTGGCCGGTGAAGCAGGCATCCCTGTGCCTGAAACCAATCTCATACCACTGGACAAGATTCATAATTTACCTGATTTAGGCATTTTTTCAGGTAAGAATGCACTGGCAGTGAAAAGATTTGATAGAAAAGAAAATGGCTCACGTATCCATATCGAGGATTTTGCGCAAGTATATAGCCAATATCCGAAAAATAAATATGGAAAAGTCAGCTATCTGAATATCGCTAATATGTTGTGGACACTAACAGGGGAAGAAGGCCTGGTTGACTTTATTCGACGCCTGGTTTTCACCATCATCATTGGAAATGGTGATATGCATCTGAAAAACTGGTCATTTATCTATCGCGATGGCATTACGCCAACGCTATCCCCCGCCTATGATTTTATTTCAACGATCCCGTATATCCCGAATGACACATTGGCACTGACATTATCACACACAAAGAAATTCGAAGAAATCACCGATAAACATTTCAAACAATTGGCGGAAAAAGCAGAACTCCCGGCATTTCTAGTCGTTAAGACAATGAGAGAGGCGATTGATACGGTGATATCCGTCTGGGAAACCCATCGTTTGCACTATGAATTACCCAAAGACATTATTGAACGCATCAATAAACATATACGCAGATTAAGTCTCTCCAAATATATTTAAAAAAACTGAATTCCCACCTTCGCAGGAATGACGCTAAAGAACGTTTTAAAACTTTTTACGAAAGCATCAATTTTAAGCGCTCATTTTAACTTTAAGATGAAATCCTTCATAGCCTGAAAGGTGGCCTCAGACTGACTGATGTGGGGTGCATGGCCGCAGTTGGAAAGCATCAGGGCTTTTGTCTCCCCGCCGGTCTGCTTCACAATAGCTTCAACTTGGGCCGGGGTTCCGTACGGATCATCCTCTCCCTGGATGGCCAGCCAAGGGACATGTATGTTTGGAAGGTATTCCTCCAGGTTCCACCGCTTGAAATCAGGGTGCAGCCAGGCACCGTTCCACCCCCAGAAGGCACAGTCGGTGTTGGGACCGTGGTACTTTTCAAGATTTTTCCGCAAGCCCCCTTTTACATATCGTTCGCGCGCCTCACGGATGGACCGGATGGATATTGCTTCGCAGTATACGTGGGCAGCCTCGGTGATCATTCCCCTCAACGGCAGTGCCGGGGTTCCACCTGCATAGATGATACCGATGGAACCACCGTCAGAGTGCCCGATGAGAATACAATCCTTGATCCCTGCTGTCGCCAGCAGTTCAGGCAGCCCATTCAGGCCCTCTGCGTGCATGAAACTCACCGGCCGGGGAAGTGAGCATGCATCTGATCGGCCATAGCCCAGACGGCTGTAAACCAGGGCACCACAACCGGTGGCCGCTGCCAGTTCAGCCGGGAAATCGCGCCACATGGCCACACATCCCAGGCCTTCGTGCAGAAACACCAGGGTCAGGGCTTCTTGCGGACGCGGCCCGTGCCACCTGACTTCCAGCCGGTTGCCGCCAACGTTAATGTGTGCATTCATGGCAGTTCGACGTTCATCACCTGGCCACCGTATTTATGGACTGAATCGTGGGCCCGGATCGTGACCCGGTCAATGCTGACAGGAATTTTGATGTTCGACAGGCTGCGGGTGAACGGTTGCTCGTTTACATGCGGATGGTGCAGAATCCGGGTGCCCAGGACGGTACCGTCCGGTGCCACGACATCCCACTTATCGGCATAGTGGTCCCAGCCTGTATCTGCATGCGCAACGGTAATGTCGAAATGATAAGTCAGTTCACCGGTTTGTTTCACAACCGCTTTGACGACATCCGCCTCACCAGCCTGAGCGCATATGCAGAAAAGGAAAAGATAGAGCACGACAATAAATGCAAGCATCTTTTTCATATCAGGACCTCGCTTTATCCAGCATTCTTTTTGCTGACGCCCCCAGCATCATCGTATCCATGCCCATGGCGATCAGGGTGTAGCCTTCATCCACAAGGGAACTTACCGCACCTGCATCCATGGTAAAGATACCCACCGGTTTCTGGCGATCGAGGCACCGGTCCCGGACATGGTGAATACACCTCAAAACTTCCGGATCGGACAGGTTCCCGGTCTTGCCCAGGCTTGCGGACAGATCATAGGGTCCGATGAAAACCCCATCCACCCCCTCGGTATCCAGAATCGAATCGATGCTGTCCACCCCTTCTATATGCTCAATTTGCACGATGATCGCAGTTTCATCATTGGCCCTTTCCATGTAGTCCTCAAAATGCATCCCGTAGCCATGGGCCCGTGATATGCCCACACTGCGTTCACCCTGGGGAGGATACTTGGCAAAGCGTACGACCTGCTCGGCAGTCTCGGCACTGTTGACCCTGGGTGCGATGACACCGGAAGTACCGCAATCCAAAACCTGTTTAATGTACACCTCCTCATTCGATGGTATACGGACTACGCAGGGACACCTCTCATGGACGGCCTGCAGAATGCTCTGAATTTCCAAGGGCCCCAGCGGGGCATGCTCCCCGTCGATGAACAGCCAGTCAAACCCGGAACAGGAAAGAATCTCCGCAATTTGCGGACAGGGCAGTGAAACGATCGTCCCGATTAAGGGTTGCTTGCTTTTCAATGCGGATCTCATATCAAATCCCATAACGCCATCCTCAGAGTTTGCGCAGAAATAAGTTCGCAAATTTTCAACTTCAAACGCTTAAACAACCTCCAGCGCCTGCTCCAGATCCTGGATCAACACTTCAACGTTTTCGATGCCTACGGAAAGCCGGACCAGGCTCTCGCTGACCCCGGCTTTGGCCCGGTTTTCCGGGCTCAAGGCAACATGCGTGTTGGTAATGGGCTGGTTGGCCAGGCTGGTTACGCCCCCGAGGCTCGTGGCCAGCTTTATTTTTTTCAGGCAATCCATAAAGGTCTTGGTCTGATCGAAATCACCGTCGACTTCGAAGCTGAGCATACCGCCGAAGCCGCTCATCTGTCTTACGGCAATCTCATGGTCCGGATGGGAGGCAAGTCCCGGGTAGTGCACGGATTTGATTTTTACCTGTGCCTCCAGAAATCTGGCGACCTGCATGGCATTTTCGTTGTGCTTTTGTATGCGCAGCTCCAGTGTACGCATCCCGCGCAGGGTCATAAAAGCAGACATGGGGTCCATGACACCGCCCAGGACCTTGCGCAGGTTCCATATTTTTTTAAACCAGGGATCATCAGCACATATAAAACCAGCGGTGACATCATGGTGGCCGCCCAGGTATTTGGTGGCGCTGTGAATAACCACGTCCACACCCAGGTCGACAGGATGCTGGTTCACAGGGGAGGCAAAAGTCGCGTCCAGCAGTACGATAGCGCCCTTGGCATGCGCAGCATCGGCCAGCGGTTTGATATCAACCACGCGCAGCAGCGGGTTGGTGGGTGTCTCCAGGTAAAGCAGGGTCAACCCTTTATCGATTTCAGCAAACAGACGATCCAGGTCATAGCAGTTGATCAGAGCCGTATCGACATTGAATGTCGGCAGTACATCGTTAAGCAGTTCGTAGGTGCCGCCATAAACCTCCTGGGTGGCCACCACCCGGTCTCCGGCCTTGATGTTGGCCATGATGGCCGTGGTTATGGCGGCCATACCCGACCCGAAGCCCAGGGCAAAGGCATACCCTTCCAGATCCGCCAGTTCGGATTCCACCGCCCTGACGGACGGGTTGTCCCAGCGTGAATAGATGTAGCCGCTGCGATTCTGCACGACATCGATCAAATCATCCGACCGGTCGAATTTATAGGTTGCTGTCATGTAAACAGGTTCAACAACTGGTTTGCCCTTCATGCACATCTCTCCTCAATACCTGGATTTTACGGGATTTAGTATCTTTTTGTGGCTATTCGGCGTTCGATGTTGGACGTTCGATGTTCATCTTTTCCGATTCATCCGGATCAGCTTATAATCAAATTATCCAATTCATCGGTATCATCGGCCTTTACGGGAAAGTGCTCCGCCAGAATTTTTCCCACCTCGTCGACGGCCTCACAGATGGCATCCGCCTGCCGACCCTTTTTTATGCCATCGACAACATGGGCCACAACCGTATCCCACCGGTCCGTTTCTACCTTTGAATTGATACCGCGGTCGGCCAGCACCCACACCTTGTGTTCGAATACGGATATGAAAATCAAGATGCCGGTTGCATCCCTTGTTCGGAAAAGCTCCTCTTTAAAAAAGCCGATCAGGGCGGCCTCCCGAACCTCTTCCGCCACCTCCCGGTCGGATATGAACACCCTTTTCAAGGGCCATACGCGCTGCACTACCCGGTGGCACACGATGAAAACCGCACAGAAGACGCCCATGAATACCCACATGTTGCTGGACCCGACCCACAGCAAGCCGCCCAGGATATAGGCCAGCAATATCGAGATGGGCAGCGCCAGGGACACACCGCCCAGGACATCCGCCATGGGGTAGTGATAGCTTGCGGAGACGATCATGGGCACGATTTCCCCTGACGTCGTTTTCTCAGCGGCTCTCACTGCCGCTTCTACGCGTTCACGATCAGCGGCATTTAAAAATTTTTCAGCTAAATTTTGCATATTAACCTTGTATGAAATGTCTGAGCAGACCAAGCAACCGAGTTTATCTTTCCTGGTTCATTGATATCTTTTCTGGTCCATTTTTTCACTCGGATCCTTGAACCCTAATTAATCTCCCAGCACGCTGGGAGATTTCACCATCCGCCAGAAGCTCCGCCCCCGCCGAAACCACCGCCACCGCCACTGAAACCGCCGAAGCCGCCCGAGGAAATCCCTCCGCCCCCGGGTCCGCCGATCCAAAAGCCGCCCCGGCGCCCTCTACCGCTGGCCGCACCCGCAGCCCCCAGTGCCGAACCGACCAGCGACAGAACGAACCCCGCAATCAGGCCTATGGGAACCAGCATCAAAAGCGTAAGCAGCCCAAAGGGCAGGATCATGCTGCCGAATATCGGCAGAAGCAGACCGCCGGCGAGCACACCCAGCCCGCGCCGCACCCTGCCGAGCTGAGTTATCAGAAAAATAAAAACAATCAGCGGTATGAAACTTGGCGAAGACACCCTGCCCTGCGGCTGCCTTTTTACCGGCTGGGCCTTGTATTCACCCTTGACGGCCGCCATCATGGCGGCCACCCCGTTGGCAATCCCGCGGTCAAAATTTCCGGCTTTAAAGGCGGGTACAATCGTGTTGCGTATGATCTGGCCGCTCAGCATGTCCGTCAGGCTGCCTTCCAGCCCGTAGCCCACCTCGATGCGAATTTTTCTTTCATTTTTGGCAACCAGCAGGATAGCGCCGTTGTCCAGATTCTCCTGGCCCACTTTCCAGGCTTCGGCCACCTGCATGGAAAAATCTTCCAGGGATTCACCCTGCAGAGAGGCCACGGTGAGAACGACAATCTGGGTGGACTGCGACCGTTCAAAATCAACCAGAGCCTGCTCGAGACCACTCACGGTGGTCGGTGCGAGCAGATTCGCATAATCATTCACCCGAGCCTTCAGCGCCGGGACTTCAAGCGCTGCCCCCGAACCGCTGCACAAGATGGAAACAGCCAGAAAAATGATGGTCACCAAAACCGTTTTCAACAATACCCGCCGGCTATTATATAAAATGATCCCGCTCATTAAAATTCCACCTTAGGCGCATCTTTGGCACCCGCCTCGGCCTTGAAGTACTCCTTACGCTCCAGTTTCAACAGCAGGCTGTTGGTCAAGCTGTAGGGAAACTTGCGAATGGAGGCGTTGAATGTCTCCACCGCCTGGTTATAGCGCTGACGGGCGACATTGATCCTATTCTCCGTCCCTTCCAGCTGATTCTGTAGATCCAGGAAACCCTGGTTGGCTTTCAGATCCGGGTAGCGTTCCACGACCACCAGAAGCCGCGAGAGCGCAGAGGACAGGGCACCCTGCGCCTGGGACATCTGCTGCATGGCCTGAGCACTTCCCAGATCCTCTGCATTCACGGTAATGCCGGTGGCTTTTGAACGAGCCTCAACCACCGCCTGGAGCGTTTCCTTTTCGTGGGCGGCGTAGCCCTTTACCGTCTGCACCAGGTTCGGAATCAGGTCCGCACGACGCTGGAGGTTGGATTCCACGTTACTCCAGGCTTTGAAAACGGACTCCTCCATCTGCTGAAGCGAATTGTAGCCGCAGCCCGACAGCATCGCGATCATAACCGCCATCATCATCCATCGAAATATGCTTTTCATAGTGGGTTCCTTTCTCTATCCCGCATCCCTCAGTATTCGTTTCAATATTTTTCCGGTGGCACTTTTTGGAAGTTCTTCCACGATGTCGACAACCGCCGGGACCTTGTAAACTGCCAGGTTATCACGGCAATATGCTATGATGTCATCCCCGGTCATGGCGACACCCTCCTTGGGAACAACCGCCACTTTCACCACCTCTCCCTTTTCCGGGTGGGGAATGCCGTACACCGCCAGCTCCTTGATATCCGGATGCCGGTACAGGAACTGCTCCACTTCGGCCGGCCAGATTTTGAGCCCTGAAACGTTGATCATGTCTTTGACCCTGTCGACGATAAAAACATACCCCTCTTCATCCACCTGACCGATGTCCCCGGAGTGCAGCCATCCGCCGCGCAGAGCCGCCGCGGTTTCTTCCGGTTTGTTCCAATAGCCCTGCATGACACCCGGTCCGCGGATAACGATTTCGCCCCATTCGCCCGTGGGAACCTCCGCATCCTCCTCATCGAAAATTTTGATCTCGAAGTTCTCCACCGGTGTCCCGACACTGCCGAATTTATGTTTGAAATCGTGGTTGTAGCAGGCAAAGGGCGAACACTCCGTGAGGCCATAGCCCTCATAAACCGGCCGCCCGAAAAGATCGGTCCAGCGGGCGGATATTTCCCGGGGCATGGTTGCCGCTGCGGAGAACTCGTACCGTACAGATGACAGGTCGTAGGCAGACAGGTCCATGTTCAACAGGTGGATGTAAATGGTGGGAACCGCAAAAAACATGGTCACCCGGTTCTTGGCGATGGACGCCAGCACCTGTACCGGATCGAACCTGCGATGCAGAACGACGGTTGCACAGGCCATGAAGGTGGCGTTCATGATAAAATTCTGACCGAAAACATGAAAAAGCGGCAGAAAAAGGATCATGCGGTCATCTAAAGTAAAACCCGCGTGATGTACGGTCGACCAGGCATTCGAAACCACGTTCCCATGTGAAAGGGTGGCCCCTTTGGGGAAACCCGTCGTCCCTGATGTGTACAGCAGCACAGCGGGATCATCCGGGCCGAGATCCAGACACGTACCTTCATCGCTGCCCTCGCCCAGCCATTCGTCGAGGGTGGGGTTGCCCTGGGGATCGCCTTCGCATATGAGTATGGTTTTCAGCGCGGGGCATTCCCCTTCTGGAAGGTTGGCCAGCAGTTCGCCGGTCGTACAGATAAGCCTTGCTCCGGAATCGTTGAGGATGTATTTGAGTTCCTCGGATTTCAGCATGGAATTGACGGAAACCGCCACCGCCCCCAGGCTGACCACTGCATAGTAACAGACCGCAAACTCAGGAATATTAGGGAAAAACAGGGCAACCCTGTCTCCCTTACCGATACCTTTGGATTTCAGTGCGTGGGTCAGACGAATGACATCGCTTTTCAATTTACCGTAACTGATGGAAGAACCTTCAAAAAGGATGGCATCCTTTTCCGGGAAAAAAGTCGCTGCGCGTTCCACGTGCTGAAAAATATTCATACTACCTCCCTTTTAATTCGCCGATTTTTTTTATTGGCCACGAAGTCTCTAAGACACTAAGGATACCATCTTTTCTTTGAGTCTTCGCGCCTTGGTGGCAATATTCTGCCGTCCTGACTGAGCTCACCGGATGGTCAGCCATATCCCGACCACAAGGACCGCCATTCCCAGAATTCGCGGCAGGTCCAGCGGGCGCGGAACAGCCCCCAGGAGTCCGAAATGGTCGAGAACGGCACCCACCAGAAGCTGAATGGCCACGAGAATAGTCAGGCTTGCCACCAGGCCCAGCCTGGGTACGCTGAATCCGATGGATCCAACGATGATCAGGCCCAAAATGCCTGAAGTAAAGGCATACCAAGGAACGCTCCTCCATTCCCCCAGATTCCCCCCGCGCATCAAAAGCATAAGGCCGGCAATCAAAATACCGCCACCGCAGTAGGTGATAAACACCCCTTCAATATTGCCGACGCTGCGGTCCATCAGGCCCATGAATTGCGCCTGTATTGCCACGGCCATCCCGCCCACCGCTGCGATGAGCATTGCCATTGTCGAACTGCTCATTGACCTGTTCCCCTTTGATCAGACAACCTGCGCCGATGTTAAGCGCCCTTGCGTCGCGTTCGAACAGCGCAGATGGATTATTCATTTCACCTTAGCTGACTCCGGAACCTTGAGCGATTATCCCACCTGTTATAGCATCTGTC
>JAFDAT010000339.1 GCA_019313725.1 Deltaproteobacteria bacterium | reverse complement strand
TCAACATCCAACGTCGAATGTGGAAGACGCTTCGCTTTGTCTTATTTATAAAAAAGGTAGAATACCATATTCGATGTTCAGCGTTGGATGTTCGATGTTGGACGTTCATTTATATGATGTTGTCAGATTAGAGATTCTATCTACTGGATTCCATTTCAGAATGATTTCGGCAGAGCCAATTGTCTCTGACCCCCGCAAAGCGGGATCTACGACGGTCCCAGAGGACAAGGCTGATTTATCCTCGGGGGTGAAATTTTTTATGCATCTCTTTGAGGTGTTTACGGGCAACGTGCGTATATATCTGTGTCGTGGAAATGTCAACATGCCCGAGCATCACCTGGACAGCCCTGAGATCGGCGCCGCCTTCCAGGAGGTGGCTGGCAAAGGAGTGGCGCAGCGTGTGGGGGGTAATGTTTTTGGTAATACCGGCCTTAAGGCTATAACGTTTGAGAAGCTTCCAGAAGCCCTGTCGACTCATGGGTTTCCCGGCTCTGGCCACGAAAAGAAACGGGCTGGTGAATGTTTTTAGAAGCGAAGGCCTGGCATGCCGGATGTAGATATCCAGGCTTTGCCGGGCATACCGACCAAAAGGAACCACACGTTCTTTGGAGCCTTTGCCGAACACACGCGTGAAGCATGCCTCCAGGTTGACATCATGCAGTTTCAGACCGATCAGTTCGGAAACGCGCAGTCCGGCGGCATACAGCAGTTCGATCATGGCCGCATCCCGCGCACCGGCTGGAGATGTTGGGTCGGGTGCGCTTAAAAGCAGTTTTACCTCGTCCGGCGACAGCACATCGGGGAGTTTGTGACTCCGTTTGGGGAGTTCAACCACCTGGGCAGGATTGTGTTCGATTATTTTTTCCTGCACCAGGAACCTGAAAAAACCTCTGAGGGTGATCAGATGGCGCGCCCGGGAACTGGTCCCCAGGCCGGATGACCGCAGATGGGTGAGGTATTGAAGAATCACCCGGGTGTCAATTTCCAGAATTGCGCCGATATTTTTTAACTTCAAGAAATCCAGCAGCCGGACGATGTCCCGGCTGTAGGATTCAATGGTTTTCTGGGCCAACCCTTTTTCAACCAGGATGTAGTTGAGATATCGGTCGGCCAGTTGGTGGATGGTTGGCGGCATGATAAGCTGATACCTAACCCGGCTGAACCGGAATTTAATAATCAATAATCAATATCCAATTATCAAGTTTAAGCAGGGCTGAAGCCCTGGCCTAAAGGCCCACAGCCGACTGCAATGTAGCCCAGGGATTTATCCCTGCCAAACCGTGTGCCGAACCAAATGCTTGATGCTGCTTGCCTTAACTTGGGCATTGATCATTCGTTATTGGATATTGGTTATTCGCCCTTCTTAGATCTTGATTTCCAAATCGAGCGTATTCAACACCTCGGCGCCTGATTCCCTGACCACGACCTGATTTTCAATCCGCACGCCTCCCCAGTCCGGCAGATAGATGCCCGGCTCCACGGTTACCAGCATGCCCTCGGCCAGCACCGTGTCGCTCAGTGGGCTCAGGCGGGGCGGTTCGTGGATGGCCAACCCGGTGCCATGGCCCAGGGCATGCCCGAACATGCCTTTGAACCCGTTATTTTCAATGTAATTGCGTGCCACGCTGTCGACATGTTTTGTGCCGGCGCCGGCATGGATTACTTCAATAGCCATTTGCAGGGCCCGGGCAACCGTATCGAAAACACGGCGGAAAGGGGCCTGGGGTGTGCCGAGTACCAGGGTTCTGGATGTGTCGGAACAGTAGCCGTCCAGCCTCGCTCCCCAGTCGCATAGAATCGGTTCGCCCGCCTGTATGCTGCGGTTGGTGGGGACGGCATGGGGCCGGGCGCTGTTGGGTCCGGAAGCCACGATGGTGGGGAAAGCGGGGCTGTCCGCCCCTGCATCGCGCATATTTTTCTCAAGAAGCCAGGCGGCCTCTTTTTCGGTCATGCCGGGCTGGAGCGCGCGTGCTGTTTGTGCAAAAGCCTTTTCAGCGACGGCCAGCGCCCGGCGGGTTGCATCTATTTCAATCTCCTGCTTCACCACCCGGATATCCTCAACCATGTTTTCGGTGGGCACGAGTACCACTCCGGGTTGGACATCTTCGAGTTCGCGCTCCATTTCCGCATGCTGTTTGAAGGTGACGCGCCTGCTTTCAAATCCGATGCGTCTACTCCCCATAATCCTGGCGATCTCCGGCAGGGCCTTGGCAACACCTTCCCTGTAACAGAAAACCGTACAGGATTCCGTTTCCATTTTTGCCTGCAGTTCATAGCGCGAGTCGGTTGCCAGCAGTGCCTTGTCAGCACTAATGAACAGGGCGCCGGCTGATTCATCGAACTGAGTATCTTCACCACTGAAACCGCTCAGGTAATAGCGGTTTTCCGCCACCAGGATCATCAGGCTGTCCAGAGATTTTTCAGCAAGTTTTTTTCTGAGAGCCCCGGTTCTTTTTTTCAATGCCGGATTCACAATCGTCTCCTCTTGTGCGTTCATTAGAAACAGCAGTCGTTTTCCCGGACAGTAACAATGCCCAAACCATGGGAGTAAAAGTAGATACCCAGTAACAACCTGAAATCACCGATGGGGGTGTTGACATTTCTACTGTCTTATAGCTAATATAAATACCGAATTCAATTTCAAAATTCTGAATAATACCCTCAACACAGAAATTCGTTTTCATCGTACCGCAACAGGGGCTCTTGCATGCTCAATCCGTTGAAAATACGCTTCAGTCTCAATCCGACAATATTGTCAATTTTTCTCATCGTCATCGGCTCACTGCTTTATCTTGTCGAGGTTCCCTTCCTCGAACTGATGGAACTGAAAACTGTCGATTTACGATTCACCAGCCGGGAAAAGACCCCCCATAATTCCCAGGTTGTTTTGGCTGTTATTGATGAAAAAAGTGTCGACAAAGAGGGAAAGTGGGTTTGGCCGCGATCTAAAATAGCCGCTCTGGTCAACCGGCTCTCCGAAGCCGGTGCCAAGGTGATTGCTTTTGATATCGTGATGTCGGAACCCGATGAAAATAGCGTTGCCAGAACCATTGCGGACATAGAGCAACATCTGACAGAACTGAGTGAGGACAACAAGGCCTATCTGGACTCGTTGAAAAAGTCGGCGGACAATGACCAGTTGCTGGTCGAAGCCATCCAAAAAACCAAAGCCAAGGTTGTGCTGGGACACTTTTTTCAGATGGAAGCAGAACATGCGGGTGACTATGATGAGCGGGTTGCAGCGATACAGACAGAAAGTATCAGGACATCCCGCTACGACCTTGTCCGCTATCGTTCCGGTACTGCTCTCGAGGTGCCCATCTATTCAGCCAGGGTCGCCAATGCAAATATCCCCGCCATTGCATCGTCAGCGGGATACTCGGGATTTTTCAACATGTTTCCGGATATTGACGGCGTCGTGCGCTGGATTCCGGCCGTGATTGATTTCAGGGGAGAGATGTATGCGCCGCTTTCCCTGATGATTGTCAGCGCCTTTCTCGACGCCCCGCCATCACTGGTGGTTGCCGACTACGGTGTCGAAAAGGTGCAGATCGGCGATATCGCCATCCCGACGGATGAACTGGGCAGTGTCATGATCAACTACCGCGGCGACACAAAAACATTCAAGCATATATCGATTACGGATATCCTGAACGGTAAGGTTCCCAAGGGGGAACTCAAGGATAAGATCATCCTGGTCGGGGCGACGGCCGTGGGTATCTACGATATGCGGGTGACGCCGTTTTCGAGCGTGTTCCCGGGTATCGAAATCCATGCCAATATCGTCGACAGCATCCTTGCCCGTGATTTTCTATATCAGCCCGGATGGGCCGTCGTATTCAACATCGCCGCCATCATCGCCACCGGCCTGCTCCTCGGCATCGTACTGCCCAGGGTGGGGGTGTTTTCAGGCGTTGTTACCGTGTGCACGATATTCTTCGGGCATATATTTTTCTGCCGATATATTTTTTCCTCCCGCGGGTGGATCCTGAACATGGTTTATCCCCTGCTGATCATTGTGAGCATCTACATCAGCATCACCGTTTACAAGTACCTGGTGGAGTCGCGGCAAAAACGTTTTATCCGTAACGCGTTTTCGACCTACCTAGCCCCGGCCGTGGTCAAAAAACTCATCGAATCGCCCGACGGCCTGGAACTTGGCGGGGAAGAGCGGGATATCACGGCGTTTTTTTCCGATGTGCAGGGCTTTACGAGCATTTCCGAGAAACTCACACCGGCGGAACTGGTAGAGCTTTTAAATGAATTTCTGACTGAAATGACCGACATTATCCTGGAGTATGAAGGCACCGTAGACAAATTCGAAGGCGATGCGATCATCGCATTTTT
>JAFDAT010000036.1 GCA_019313725.1 Deltaproteobacteria bacterium | reverse complement strand
TCGATTTAGGGCCGGAAGGCGGGGACGCGGGGGGATATGTTGTCGGGAGCGGCACCCCGGAAGAGATTGCCGAAATCCCAGAATCTTATACCGGCCGATACCTGAAAAAATACCTCCAAAAATAAAAAAGGCCGCCCTTTCAAGGGCGGCCTTTTTTATTTTTTTCTGCTCTTAATGACCCAACAGACCGGCAATCGCCGCGGCTTGTGGATGTGCGTAGATAAGAATCAGAGAAACAACCAGTGCGTAAATACAAAGAGATTCGATCATGGCAAGACCGATCAGCAGCGTAACAGTAACCTTACCTGAAGATTCGGGGTTTCTTGCGATACCTTCAACGGCCGCTTTCAGGCCAATACCCTGACCGAGACCACAACCGAATGCTGCGATGGAAATTCCGAACCCTGCAGCGGTTACGCATGCAATGAAAAAACTTAATGCTGTTGCTTCCATACTTACTGTACCTCCTTGTTAGTGATTAATAGTTCGCTTCTTCCAGATACCCATTATCCAATCAGCCGGTCTTGCCGCCCATTCAGCAGACCGGTGATGCAAAATGATCTTAGTGAGCGTGCTCCATAGCGCCGGTAAAATACATAACCGACAGCAGAAAAAATACAAATGCCTGTACCAGGGAAACAAAAATACCCAGCGCCATGATCGGCAGTGGCGCAAAAAACGCACCCGCCAGAAAAAACAGTATACCCAGAACCAGTTCATGCCCCATCATGTTTCCGAAAAGCCGGAAAGAAAGCGAAAGGACGCGGGCAAGATGACCGATGATCTCAATGGGGAGAATGATGGGAATCATCCACCATACAGGCCCCAGAAAATGTTTAATGTATTTTACCCCGTGATATTTAATGCCGATCATATGGGTGAACACCACCACGGTCAGCGCACATGCGAGGGTTGTATTGAGGCTTGCCGTCGGCGGGAAGAACCCGGGTACCAGCCCTATCAGATTGCAGGCGGCGATAAAGATAAAGATGGTACCAATTATCGGAAACAGCCAGCGGCCCTCTTCACCGGTAACCGTCACGGCAAACTCTTCCAGACCGGAAATAAGGATTTCGAAAAAATTCTGCCCTTTGGTAGGGACCAGGGTAACTGTTTTAGCCGCAAGCGCGCTGAGGATGATAAGAATGGCCATGACCACCCACGTGTAGACGACATGGGGATATGCGTGCGCAAAATGCGCTAAGCCAATCGCTTCAAACAACTTGACAAAAAACAGATAGGGATGTTCCATCCTTATATTGCCTCCTTGAAAATTAGATTTTTTACCTCGATAAGCGTGGCCAGCATGATGCTGGCAACCACGACGGACAGACCCACAAACAACCCCAACGGCTCCACATAATCCTTGGAAATCAGAATAAAAAGAATCAGCCCGCTCACGAAAAAGCGAAAATAGTACTTGGCCAGAATAACATTGTGAGATGAAAGTCGCGGGGGCGTCAAGGCTTTGCGAAGGGTCCGGGACAGCAGATGAAAATTGACCGTTACGATAAGTCCACCGAAAATAATGCCTTTAGCAAAACCGGCAGGACAGAAGAGAAGCCCGAGGATGCTCGCGGCAGCGAACAGAATCCAGTTGGTCCGGGTCACAAATATTAATAGTCTTTCCTGTATGTTCACTGTCGATGAATTCAATTTCCGTTACAGTTTTCGGCTTTTTTTGATGGCCAGCCCGATATTACGGTACCCAGCACCGATTCCCATTCCTAAACCGACAAACATCAGCCATGGTGCCGTGCCGAATTTGCGGTCCAGCCATAATCCGATAGCAAGCCCTATGAAAATAGAAAGCGCCACGGAAAGGCCTATGCTGCTGAAATAAGCAAACTCTCTTAACGAACGCCTGGTATCCTCTTGCATGCAAAAGAACGCTCTGCCTTGTTTAAATGCTCCGCTTTCTACCGGATCGGAATAAATGGAACTAACATAGGATGTGGGTCAAGTCAACGAAAAATAACATCGTGTTCCACGATGTTATTGTACGCAGCTTCGCTGCTATTTTATTGATTCATCAACGCAGGATAATATCTTCAGCATCAAACACGGGCCCATCCACACAGGCATGCCGGTATGGTTGGTGCGCTGTCGTCCCCTCGACAGCGCACCCCAGGCAGGCGCCCATGCCGCAAGCCATGACCGTCTCGACAGACACCTGGCAGGCAAGGTCATAATCTTTTGAAAGGGCTATCACTTTTTGGAGCATGGGGACGGGTCCGCAGGCGTACAGCATATCCGGACGACTTCGTTTTACAGCGGCCTCAAGGGGTGAGGTAACCAGACCCCGCTGGCCCCGGCTGCCGTCATCCGTTGTCAATGTGAGCGATACGCCGACAGCTTTAAAGTCCTCTGTACAGAGCAGATCATTTCGGGAACGCCCTCCCAGAAACACGGCAACCCGGGACATGTCAAAGCCCGCTTCTAACATACGGGAAATCAGGAACATAAACGGTGCCACCCCGATGCCAAAAAAAAAAAAAAAAACCGTTTTGTGTTCAGAATTCAACGCAAACCCTCTTCCCAGAGGTCCCAGGACATCGATGCCTTCTCCCGCCCTACTGTCCGCCAGCAATGCAGTGCCCTGGCCAACGACCTTGTACAGAATTTCAAACCCCTTGATCCGGGTCCCTTCTTTAATTACCTGGTGTATTGAAAAGGGTCTTCGAAGCATCGGTATCTTTTGCCCTTTCAGGCGCACCATGATGAACTGGCCCGGCGCCGCCGTTGCGATCCCGACGTCACACTGAAAACCCATACGA
Organism: Deltaproteobacteria bacterium; assembly: GCA_019313725.1. GTDB lineage: Bacteria > Desulfobacterota > Desulfobacteria > Desulfobacterales > B30-G6 > JAJDNW01. The sequence goes on along the minus strand of JAFDAT010000036.1, from coordinate 12,039 downwards.
TAGCATCCGGAACCCTGCCGATGATTCCAGAGCACCTTTGCCTCCTGAAGGCATTTAACCACTGGATGATCCGCCATTCTTTATCCCTGACCCTTCCTGCACCAAACCTGCAACCACCACAAACCTGCCGGTAATCCGCTCCGCCCTGTACGAAAAAAAGAGATCCGGATGACAGCGTGTACAGATCCCGACGATACGGATGTTCTCATCCGGCACACCGGCATTGGCCAACTGATCCCGGCTTATCGACCAAAAATCGAAATGGTCTTGAGAAACCTTGTAGGGCCAGAAAATTTCCGGGATCTCCTCCCGGTAATTGACAAATTCCGCACAGCAGGGTCCCAGAGAAGGGCCCACACCCGCCAGCATATTCGCCGGGTCACACCCGAATTCCAGCGTCATGGTCTTAACGGTCTTGCCGATGATGTTAACGACGCTGCCCCGCCACCCCGCATGAATATTGGCGACCACCGCCTGTTCGGGGTCGTAGAGAACCACAGCCTGGCAGTCCGCTATCTGGATAGCCAGGCCGATGCCGGGCGAATCCGTTATCATGGCATCCCCGGTCCTTTTTTTGTAAGAAGTCCCTGACCACGCATGCCGATTCTGATTTTTAAAAATCAAGATGTCGTCGCCGTGGACCTGGTCTGAAAATATGAGTTGCTCCACACCTAAACACGACGCAATCCGGTTTCTGTTTCCGTTCACGGAATCTTGCCGGTCACCGACCCCCAGGCTGACGTTCAAGCTTTGAAAAGGCGCGGCGCTCCCCCCCCCTATGCGGGTAAATATACCGTGTCTGATCCCTGTTGCTGCGGCCATGTTGGCAAACAGATAGCAGGGCGGATCCGCCTGGATGACCGGCAGCCATTCGCCGCCGGCCCGTGCCTGATTTTCCTTTCCAGGTGTATTCATGCAACCGCCCGTGCAACAGTGAGAATGTCCACCTTTGAAGCACCGCATTTTTGCAGCACCCGTGCACACTCGATGACGGTGGCCCCGGTTGTGTAGACATCATCCACCAGAAGAATGCGCTTATTTTTAATGGATAAGCGGTCATCCACGGCAAACGCCCCCCGAACATTGGACAATCGCGATTTACGCCCCAGACCGGTTTGCGGCGGTGTGGGCCGTGTGCGCCGCAAAAGGTCCCGGGCCACGACCTTCTCCCAGGGCTGGACCAGGAGGTAAGCCTGATTGAATCCCCTTGACCTGAGCCGTGCAGCGTGCAAGGGGACCGGCAGCACAAGATCGATGGACGCCGGTCGCCAATGGCGTTCATAAACGGCGGCCAGCAGTTTCGAGAGCGGTTCGGCCAACAGGACCTTGCCGCCGTATTTATAGGCATGGATGATGGACATCAGCGACTGGTCGTGTATGCCTGCCGCCCTGGCTATCCCGAAGGGCTTTTCAGATTCCAGGCACTCCCCGCAGAGGTGGTCTTCACCCTGTCTGCTTTTGAAAACCAGGCCACAACGCATGCATATGGGTGATTCGGCAGCGGTAAAGCATTGCGCACACCCCGGACAGAGGTGTTCCGCCATCAGGTCGCCGAAAAGGACGGTTAAATCTTTGGGCGCAGGCCCATTGCGCTCCCCCGGACCGGTACTGTCCACGTGAAAAAACTGGCCGCACATCCGGCAGGCCAACGGAAACAACGCGTTTTTCAAAATACTAAAAATGGGCAACGATCCGTTCGGCAAACGCAGAGCATTTTACCTCCCTGGCGCCGGAAATCTGGCGGGCCAGGTCATAGGTTACCGTGCCTTCCATGATGGTGTTCTGCAGCGCCCCCCGAATGGCTGTGGCAACTTCCTTCCAACCCATATACTCGAACATCATGGCCCCTGAAAGAATGAGAGAACTCGGGTTCACCTTGTCCTGGCCGGCATATTTAGGGGCAGTCCCGTGGGTTGCCTCGAATACCGCGCACGTGTCCCCGATATTTGCCCCCGGTGCCAGCCCCAACCCGCCGACCTGTGCTGCCAGCGCATCGGAAAGGTAGTCCCCGTTCAAATTCGGCGTGGCAATCACATGAAACTCATCCGGCCTGAGCAGTACCTGCTGAAACAGCATGTCCGCAATACGATCTTTTATGACCACCCTGCCTGCGGGCGGGCGGCCGTTGTGTTTCTCGTAAACTTCGGCTTCAGTGACCGTTTGGTCTGCAAAGTGCTCCGCGGCCACCTCGTAACCCCATTGCATAAAGGCGCCCTCGGTGTACTTCATGATGTTGCCCTTGTGCATCAGGGTTACGCTCGGTTGTCTGTTGTCAATGGCATAGGTAATGGCGGATGCCACCAGCCTTTTCGTATTGGCTGCGCTGATGGGCTTGATACCGATTCCTGCACCGGGAGGCAAAACCACACCCATCTCTTCAGTGAGAAACCGGGCGACCTTCTCGGCATCCCTGCTGCCCGCCTGCCACTCGATACCCGCATACAGGTCTTCGGTATTTTCCCGAAAAATGACCATATCCACTTTTTCGGGCCGCTTCATCGGGCTTGGGACGGGGTCGATGTAGCTGACCGGGCGCACACAGGCAAACAGGTCCAGCTTCTGCCGGATAGCCACATTCACACTGCGGATGCCTTTCCCAACGGGCGTCGTCAGAGGCCCCTTGATGGCAACCACATGCTCCCGAATGGTGTTGAGCGTTTCCTCCGGCAGCCACTCACCGGCTTTTTTGAACCCCTTCTCACCCGCCAGCACCTCCTTCCAGACAATGCTGCGGCGGGTCCCATAGGCTTTTGCCACCGCCCGGTCGAAAACCAGTTGGGCCGCATTCCAGATATCCGGCCCGATGCCGTCGCCTTCGATGAACGGAATCTCCACCCGGTCCGGAACGCTCATATTGTCGTCTTTTTTTATAATTTTCATATTTCTCTTCTCTTTCATTAGAAACAGGCTATCGCTTTTTATATGATAGCATGCCGCTGCCGGAACACCTCATACATGACGACCCCCCCCGCCACCGAGGCATTCAGTGAGTCTATGTGTCCTACCTGGGGGATACCGATCAGCATATCGCAACTTTTTTTAACCAACGGCCGCAAGCCCTTCTCCTCACTGCCAACGACAATAGCCAAAGGGCCTGTAAAATCAGTGGAAAAAAGGGTGTCCCGGGCTTCCCGATCAAGACCGGCCAACCAAAGCCCCTCCGATTTGAAAGACTCCATCGCTTTTACCAGATTGGTTACCCGCATCAAGCGGGTGTGCTCCAGGGCACCGGCTGAAATGCTTGAGACAGTCGGTGTCGGTGATGCCGAACGATCTTTGGGTATCACCACACCGTCGATACCGGAACAATAGGCCGTCCGGATCAACGCACCGAGATTGTGGGGATCCAGGATGCTGTCAAGCAGCAGCAGACAGTGGGCGGAAGATCCTGCCTCCCTTTTTATAATTTCAGCGGGGTCGGCATAAGGAAAACCCGACACCCTCGCACAGACGCCTTGATGCCTGTCGGTTCCGGCCAGAGAGGCAAGTCTGGAAGTGCGTACCCGAGTGAGGGGGATATCCCTGGTTGCCGTCTTTTCCGCAAAACGCTGCATACGCGGAGATGATTTATCCCGGGCCAGCCATACTTCCGCGATGGTCCGTTTTCCGGCTTCAAGAGCCTCGTTTACCGGGTGGTACCCGTATAGTATTTCCATATGTAAAACCGTGTCCCACGTTTTTACTGAACGCGACTTCGTCGCTATTAAATCTCAAGCCCTTGCTAATAACCAACGGCTTCCCGCCACGCACGTTCTCACATTCTCAAGTTCTCCCTTCGCGGCAGCGTTTGACAATGGCGATCAACGCATCCACGGCCCTTTCCAGATCGTCATTGACGATGACGTGACGATATCGGTTTTTTTGCGCCATTTCCCTGACGGCGTTACGCATGCGTTTTTTGATGGTGGCCCGGCTGTCTGTTCCCCGGCTGTCGAGACGCTGCTCCAGTGCGCCCATGGAGGGCGGCATGATAAAAATGGTTACGGCCTCAGGGAATCGGTCCAATATCTGGATCGCCCCCTGAACATCGATATCCATGAGAATATCACGCCCTTTGGCCAGAGAACCGGACAGAAAAGCGGCCGAAGTTCCATAATAGTGACCGTGAACCCGGGCCCACTCAGCCCAGTAATCCAAGTCCAGCTTTTTTTTAAATGTCTGCCTGGATATAAAATGGTAATCCTTACCATCCGTTTCACCGACACGGAGATCCCGGGTCGTGTAGGATATCGAGTAAAGAATATCCGGGAAATGATTCAGGATCCGCCGGCAGAGGGTTGTCTTGCCTGCTCCTGAAGGGGCGGAAATCACGAAGAGCGTACCTTTTATCTCGGTGTTCGCGACCAAGGTGCCCATCCCTACTCTTTCAAGGTTGTATAGCGTTGAGAAACAGTTTCAGCCTGTATGGCCGAAAGGACAATATGATTGCTGTCCATGACGATGATGGAGCGTGTTCTCCGTCCGTGGGTTGCATCGATCAGTCTCCGCTCCTCCCGGGCTTCATCTTTCAACCGTTTCATGGGCGCTGAATTGGGGGCAACGATCCCCACCACACGTTCAGCCACCACGGTATTGCCAAATCCGATGTTCAAAAGCGCTTTTTCCATTTATTGACCCTCAGTTTTAATACTATTCTACGTTCTGAACCTGCTCCCTGAGTTTTTCCAATTCTGACTTTACGGTCACCACCGCATGGGCCACATCGGCGTTACCGGTTTTCGAACCGATGGTATTGAACTCCCGATTCATCTCCTGCAGTAAAAAATTGAGCGGCTGTCCCGATGGTGCCTGGTCGGCCATGAGGGTGTTGAACTGCTTGATATGGCTCACCGCACGCACGAACTCCTCTGAGATGTCACTTTTGTCGGCCAGCAGTGCGGCCTCCTGTTCAATGCGCCCCTCATCGACCTTGACAACATCTTTTGTCAGCACAAGAATCCGCTCTTTCAACCTTTGCTGATACTGTTGCAGAAGCCCCCGGCTGTTTTCCCGGATCTGCAGGAGGAGTTCCTCAATCTTTTTCAAACGCAGAGCAAAATCATCGGCAATGTGCCCCCCCTCCCGCAGACGCATGCTGTCCAAAGCTGACAGCGCCTCTTGAACACACGGTTCGACCACACCCCATGCCCGGGGAATATCCCGGGCCTGTTCGGCCGGACGGATCACCTCACCCCGTGACACGATCAAGTCATAAGGGATCTCTCCGTCAGCCCCGAGAAGCTCCTTCAGCTCAGTCAACACTTTATAGTAGGCCCTGGCTTTGGGTGCATCGACCTCATAGGCATACGATACCTCCGACGCATCCCTTATGCCCACCCTGATTTCGACTCTGCCCCTGGCAATGTGCGCTGCAATCAGGGCTCTCAGTTTTTCCTCAACAGCCAGATAGCCGTGGGTCATGCGTACATTCAGGTCGAGGTGCCGGCTGTTATAGGATCGGATTTCGACCTGAACATTCATGTTGTCCTGCGTTTTTTCGACACTGGAAAATGCCGTCATACTTTTAATCATCTGTTTTCCTCATGGGCGGCACGTGTAGGCATCGTTTTTACATCCGCCAGATAACGGTTGCGAATCATTTCCAAAAACGCCTGTAACCGCTTTTCGGCGTAGTCGGGATAAGTCCAGGGCAGCGTCCGGAAAGCACCCTTTTGGTAAAGCAATGTCAGGTCTGCATAAATTCCGCCGCCGATGTAGATCCTGTGCGTAAAGTTTTTCCCGGTAGCCAGCACAAAACGCTCGGCAAGCATATAGCCCGGGTCGATGTTCACCCTGCGCTTGCCTGCCTGCGCATACTTTTCTTCGATTTCGTTGGTCCGCCGTTTGATGGACGAAAGCGCGCTCTGCGGTATCAGGCCCCTGAACGCCATCACCCGTCTGAAGAGGGGCACCCCCATCTCTTCAGCGTAATACGACGTAAAGTCAAAAGGAATCCAGTCGCTCACCAAATCCAGGTCCCCGAAAAGGGATCTTAAATCGTTAACAACCGGGTTAATCAGATCTTTTTCTTTTAAAAACAGACCGATAACCAGCTTAGCAAAACTTGGCGGTGCCGGCCGGCTCACAAGGGTTTGGCTTCATCGATGAGCATGATGGGTATATCGTCTCTGATCTCGTAGAGCAGTTTACAGCCGTCACAGACAAGCCCGTCTTCCGTTTCATTCAGATGGATATCCCCTTTGCACTTGGGGCAGGCCAGAATATCCAGCAGCTCTTTTTTTATTGCCATATCTTTCTCCCGAATTTTTGTTAGCAACGGTCAAGCGTTGCATGCACGCTGACAATTCAATGGCACCCATGTTTCCTGTTTAGCTGTGCCCGGCCGAACATAAAATTTATAGCAGAATAAATCGATGCTTGCAAAAATAAAATCGCTATGCGATTCATTAGAAACAGGTAGTCGTTTTTCATACGAATATCAATGCCCTTAAGCATGAGGACAATATGTACATTGTTACCGGAGGCGCCGGGTTCATCGGCAGCGCCGTCATATGGAAGCTCAATACAGAAGGGATAGATGACATTCTTGTAGTCGACAACCTGGGCCGCTCCGACAAATGGAAGAACCTGGTGAACCGCCGCTACACCGACTATGTTCACAAATCCGAATTTCAGGCACTTTTATCGGCCGGTAAGTTCGATGGCATCGATGCCATTATCCACATGGGGGCCTGTTCATCCACCACGGAAAAAGACGCCGACTTTCTGATGGAAAACAACTTCCACTACTCAACAGCAATGGCTGAATATTCCCTTCAAAACGACATCCGCATGATCAACGCCTCCAGCGCCGCCACCTACGGGGATGGATCAAAAGGCTTTTCAGACCGCCTGGAAAGCATGCAGCATCTCAAACCGTTGAACATGTATGGATATTCAAAGCAGCTCTTCGATTTATGGGCCCTGCGGACAGGGGCCCTGAAAAAGATCGCCAGTTTGAAATTTTTCAATGTATACGGCCCTAATGAATTCCACAAGGACGACATGTGCAGTATGGTTTACCGGGGTTTCAACCAGATTCGCGAAACCGGTCTCCTGCGGCTGTTCAAATCCTACCGGCCGGAATATGAAAACGGCGGCCAGCGACGGGATTTCGTGTATGTCAAAGATTGTGTTGAAGTGGTGTGGTGGCTGCTGAACCATCCCGAGGCTAACGGTGGGTTCAATATCGGCACCGGCAAGGATCGGTCATGGAACGATCTGGCGGCCGCGCTCTTTAAAGCCATGGACAAAGAAATCAACATCGAATACATCGATATGCCCGATCCCCTGAAAGACCGCTACCAATACTATACGCGGGCGGAAATGGAAAAACTGACCGAAGCCGGGTGCCCGGTTTCCTTCACCAGCCTGGAAGCAGCCGTAACGGATTATGTCCGAAACTACCTGCAGTGTGAGGACGTTCATCTTTGAAGGAAAAACCCGACATTTTCCACCAGACCCTCGACCAGCATATTGCCTGTTTCGAGGCCCTCAAAAACCTCAAGGGGCCGATCACCGAGGCGGGCAGCCTGATCACCCGTGCGCTCATGGCCGGAAAAAAAATCCTCGTCTGCGGAAACGGCGGATCGGCATCGGACGCCCAGCATTTTGCGGCTGAAATCGTGGGACGTTTTACCCGGGAGCGGCAGGCCTGGCCTGCCCTGGCACTGACGACCGACACCTCGATCATCACCGCTGTGGCCAACGATTACGGCTATGCCCACGTATTTGCACGACAGGTGGAGGGCCTGGGACGGCCAGGCGACGTCTTAATCGGCATCTCGACTTCGGGCAACTCGGAAAATATCATCAGGGCCATGAACCAGGCCATCACAAACGGGTTGAAAACCATTGCCCTGACGGGCAACCAAGGGGGTGCCCTGGCCGGTAAAGCCGATGCTGCCATCACCATCCCCTCCAAAGTGACCGCACGAATTCAGGAAGCCCACATCTTCATCCTGCATCTCTGGGCGGATGCGACCGAAGCCGCCCTCCTTGCCGGCGAGGCTTCCCCTTGACGCACATTCCCGATTTTTCAAACCGTACCATCGTCGTGATCGGCGATGTTATACTGGACCAATATTTCTGGGGTAACGTCGATCGAATCTCACCCGAAGCACCCGTACCGGTTGTCAAAGTGAACGAAAAGACAATGAATCTCGGTGGTGCCGGCAATGTGGCCATGAATCTGAAGGGGTTGAAATGCGACCATCTGCTGATAGGATTGCGGGGCATGGATGCCAATGGCGACCATTTATCTGAAATTCTTGAAAAAGAGGGCATCACCCACCGCCTGATTACAACCCAGACCCATCCGACCACCACAAAAACGCGTATTTTAGGACAGGGGCAGCAGCTGATTCGACTGGACGAAGAGAGTACGCTGGGCGTTGACCGGCAAACCGTCAATGCGCTTTTGAACACCCTGGACAACTGTCTGCACAAAGCCGACGGTGTCATCATTTCGGATTATGGCAAAGGCATATTCGCATCGGATACCGCCCAAAGCATTATCGATCGATGCCGCTCCCGGAATATCCCGATTTTCGTAGACCCCAAGGGACGAAGCTGGGACAGGTACAACGGCGCCACCTGTATCACACCCAATACCGCCGAGTTCAACCTCATCGCCCCTTTTCATGAATACGATGAGACCATGCTCCAGCAGCAGGCCCAAAAGAGCCTTGAACAATTCAACCTGGATTACCTGCTCATGACCCGCGGGGCGCGGGGCATGTCCCTGTTCAGCCGGAACCGCGCCGGCATTCATATTTCCACCCAGGCCCAGGAGGTATATGATGTGTCGGGGGCCGGTGACACCGTCATTGCCACGCTCACCGCGGCCTACTGCTCCGGCATGCCAATGCCGGATGCCGCCGGCCTGGCCAATACAGCCGCCGGTATTGTCGTGGGAAAAATAGGCACCCAACCCGTCATCGCCACAGAACTCAAGCAAACCCTCTTGAGCCGGACCATGACCGGTGCGACCAAGTGCGTGGACATCGATCAGGCAGTCGACATGGTGGCGGCATGGCGCAGAGGCGGCCAAAGCGTGGTATTTACCAACGGGTGTTTCGACATTCTGCACGTTGGGCACATCAAGTTGTTGCATGCCGCCGCCGCCCAGGGCGACAGGCTGATCATCGGCCTCAATTCCGACAGGTCGGTCAAACACCTCAAGGGCGAATCACGGCCAATCGTCCCTGAGACAGAGCGCGCGGCACTGCTGTCCAGCATTAGGGGCGTGGACCTGGTGGTCCTGTTCGGTGAGGAGACGCCCATTGAACTCATCCGCAGGCTCGCGCCGGAGATCCTGGTCAAGGGGGGTGATTACACGCCCGCAACCGTGGTGGGGCACGACATCGTGGAACAAGCCGGCGGACGGGTCGTCATTATCCCGCTGATTGACGGTGTCAGTACAACCAAGGTGATCGCTTCGATCCAGCCCGATCAAAAATAAATCCGAATCATATGTAGACGCGCCCCTTGTGGGTGTCCATACGACAGCAGGGGTCTCGCAAATACGGGCAGGCACTAGGCCTGCCCCTACAGCAGTTCCTTGTACATTTTAATATTCTTCTTCACGGTTTTCTCAATGGAGAAGTTTACAGCCGAATGACGGGCGGCTGCCCCTAAATCCCTGCGCATATCGGCGTCGGCCGCCAGATTGCAGATAGCATCGGCCAGGGCCTGAGAATTTCTCGGCGGTACAAGAATACCGCTCCTTTCGTGGGCAACGATTTCCGGAATACCTCCCGTGCGGGTGGCAATAACCGCAAGCCCCACACCCTGGGCATCCAGGATCGAGGTTCCTAGACCTTCCAGGTAGGATGCATGCACAAAGATGTCGTAGGATTTTAAAAAATTGCCCACATCGCTCCGGAACCCCGCAAAGATAAAACGATCTCCAAGCCCCAGTTCCTCGGCCAGCTTATGGATCGTGGCCTCCTCCGGTCCGTTCCCCACGGCACAGAAACTGATCTTTTCAACCCGCTTGCATACGATGTCCGCAGCGCGCAGTAGATTTGGGTAATCCTTGTGAGCCGCCATGGCGGCCATGGTGCCGACCAGGATGTGATCGGCCGGGACGCCGAGTTGTTCACGAAAATCGCCAGGTGGGGAGACAGCATCGAAGCGATGGACGTCCACCCCGCTGTGAATGGTCTGAAGCAGGTGTCCTGGGATGCCGTCGGAGAGCAGCACCCGCCGGATCTGGTCAGACACACAGGCAATCCTGCTCAGATAAGGATTGTCATACTTGAATCGGCTCAGCCGATTTTTTTTGATGTGGAAATCCACACGCCGGGTCGTGACCATTTTGCCGGGGGCCTTGAGCAGTTTGGCCCAGATACCGAGCGCGAGTGCATGCGAGGCGTGCAGGTGAATAATATCGAATTTTTCTTCCCGGCAGAGCCGGGCGACCCGATATCCGGCTATGCAATCCATTTCCCCGTGTGTGCGCACAGGATGGCAGGGCCACGCACGATCCCGGCAGTACCGCTCCAGGTCCGAATCGGGCTGGCAGACAACCGCGGCCTCATATCCGAGCCGGCGCATCCCTGCCACCAGGTATGCGACCTGCTGCTGGCCGCCCCGCCACCCGAATTCGGTGTCGATATGCAGAACGCGGAAGGTTTGTGAATCCATTTGGGAATAATCCTTTGCGCTGCTCAATAATTCACTTTTGGACGTCGGCCTTGTTTTTTGATGAGATCATAGATCAGCGCCAGGTGCTTTCGGGCACAGATATTGATCGTAAAATGTTTCAAAACCCTTTGCCGCGACTGCAGCCCCAACTGCCGGGCCATGGTCGGTTGTGCGGCCAATTGCCCGATCCGCCCGGCAAGCTCACCGGGTGCCCGCGGCGACACCAGAAAACCGGTTTTACCGGAATCGATCAGGTCCGGCAGCACCCCGATGCGGGTACCGATGAGCGGTACCCCCGATGCCATCCACTCCAAGCCGACACGACAGTTGGCCTCACTATCCGTGGATGCCACAACACCGACATCAAAAGCACGCAGTACAGCCGGCAAATCGGGCTGATAACCGATAATGCTTGTATGCCGCTTCAAACGCGAACCGGCGTCGATCCGACGGCGCAGTTCATTCTCTAAATGGTTTGATTGCTTGGCAAGAATTACAAAATGCAGCCGTTCATGCCGGGAGATACTCTTTTGCGCAGCTGCCAGGAAATCGAAATGTCCCTTGTCGCCACCAAGCCTGCCTACAATGCCGACCAGCATAGCGTTATCAGGAAGGCCGAGTTCTGATCGAATGTCTGAAATCGAACCCTCGGGTGAAAAAATCTCCGGATCGATGCCGCCATGAATCGTTCTCAAAAAAGGCAGCGGGCCCATGCTCTTTTCCAGGTCACTTGCAATGGTATGATTACTTGCGACGATGCCTGACAGTGCCTTGCGGTAAATAAAGCGATTAAAAGGGTCTTTTCTCACGGGACGCTTATCGCCCCGGACCCCGATGATCGGAATGCCTCTCAGACGACATACACCCGCAATCAGAAAACGAACCTCGGATCGGTGAATCTCGACAGCATCGAACTTCTCTCTATCCAACAACCGTAGGAAGCGCAAAAGCGCCGGGAAGACATTGGCAGCAGCAAGCCCCTTCGCATTGAACCCGCTTTCTTCAAAGGTATCAAACCCCGATTTTCTAGCTTTGCCTGCGACAGGTGAACCGCTTTGGGTAAAAAAAACGACCTTGTGCCCCAGTCTTCTGCACTCCAGTGACAGGTCATGCGCATACTGAGCCTCTGCATTATACCACCGCACATGGGCCATCTGCAGAATGCGTAAAGGTCTGTTCATTTCGTCCAAGTTGTCGTCTCTTTCGCTATCTTCCCCGGGATGAAAGTTTTGCGTATAAACGGGATCGTAAAGTAGAGGTGTAGATCCACAGGCGTGACTTGAGCCAAAAACGGCCGCGCGGCCGCGGCTCGAAACGATTCATCAGGAATCCGGGATTTACTGCCGGATTCGGTCCCCTGTCCGATGTATACATCCGCCGGACGCCCGCATTCCTGGCACATTCCAGGGT
>JAFDAT010000338.1 GCA_019313725.1 Deltaproteobacteria bacterium | reverse complement strand
AAGTGCATCCTCCAGGATGACATGACCAAAGAACTGTTTTCCCAACTGGTTGCATCCGACCTGGTGGTGTACGCCACGCCCTTGTATCATCATACGGTCAACGCGCACATGAAAACTTTTATTGAACGCAGCCTTCCAGCCGCCCAGCCTTTTTTTGAAAAAAATAAGGCGGGCAAGACCAGACATCCGCTGCGTTACGACATGGGCAGAGCCGTGGTGGTTTCCGTGGCTGGATTTCCCGAATATTCCGCCTTTGATCAGCTGTCACACTATGTCCGATTTTTGTTCGGGGATAGGCTTGCCGCAGAGATCTATCGTCCCGCAGCCGAAAGCCTGATGCAGCCAGGGGGGGAAAAAAAGAGAGTTGCCATTGCAGGGGCGCTTCAGGATGCGGGACGTGAGCTTGTGCAGCAAAATTCCGTATCCCCGGCGACCATGCAGACGGTAAATCAACCTGTGGCCGGCAATGTGGAACAGTTTCAAGAACTGGGCAACCTGTTTTGGAAAACGTGCATAAATGAAGGCGTCACCCCCAAACAGTTTGTCGAAAAAGGCATGATTCCGCGCCCGGACTCCCTGCAGACCTTCATGCTCCTCAGCAAGATGGGGTTTAATCGCAAAGGCGCCGGCGATATCGAGGCAACGCTGCAGTACAGGTTCAGCGGTGCTGTCGAAGGGGGGTGTTATTTTTCCATCGACAAGGGCAGCATAAGTGCTGAAGAAGGGTTTTGCGAGGATGCCTCTCTGACCATCGACACGCCTTTCGACATGTGGATGGACATCATGACCGGCAAGGCGGATGGCCAGGAGATGTTCATGGAACAGAAATACAGCGTGGAAGGCGACTTGGAACTGCTCTTGAAGATGGGGGAACTGTTCGGCCGTTCGTGAAGCCCGGAAGGTAATACCTCGAATGCGGTTAACCTGTAACCACAAACCAGACACAAAGTTTGAAAGCTCAAAACGGTCACTAAAGTGTTAAACTGAAGTTTTCGCCTGAAGGCGAGGGATTTTCTCCCTTTCTCCGAGTGGGACATTAATACGATGAATATAATCTTCTTTGCCATCGTCATGATCGCATTTCTTACCGCCGGGTGGAAACAGCTGGTCTGGATCCCTGTCGGTGGAGAGCCTTCACCCATCGAAACCCTTTCCAAGGCCATGATCGATTCGGCAACCGGATCCGTGGAACTCGCCCTGGGTCTGGTGGGTGTCATGACCCTCTTTTTGGGCTTGATGAAGGTGGCTGAAGCCGGCGGTATGCTGAACATACTTGCCCGCCTTATCCGGCCGCTGATGGTGCGCCTTTTCCCGGAGGTTCCGCCGGAACACCCGGCCATGGGCGCCATGATCCTGAATCTTTCGGCCAATGCCCTGGGGTTGGGTAATGCGGCCACACCCTTTGGCATCCGGGCCATGCAGGAACTCGACAAACTCAATCCTTCGCCGGGTACGGCCACCAACGCCATGGCTCTGTTCCTGGCTATCAACACCTCCAGCGTTACCTTGCTGCCAACGGGTGTCATCGCCCTGAGGGCGGCCGCCGGATCCAACGATCCGGCCGGAATTCTGCCGACAACGCTTATCGCCACCATGGCTTCCACCGCCATCGCCATCGTTGCCGCCAAACTGTATCAGCGTTTATTCAAAGCGGGTGCACCGCATGCGGACGGCGTCAACCCTGAAGCAAAGATGGAAGCAAGCGAAGATCTGAATGAGACCGCAGGAGACCCTTCTGGATCCTATCCGCTGTGGGTAAGCGTGGCCGCGCTGGGAGGGCTGGTGGCGCTTATTCCCGTGACCGTGATATACGGCCGGGTTGTATCGCCCTGGATCATTCCCCTCATCATGGTGGGATTTTTGGGATTTGGTGTTTCGAGGCGGGTGCGGGTGTACGAGGTTTTCGTGGAAGGGGCCAAGGAAGGATTTCAGGTTGCCATAAAAATTATTCCTTTTCTGGTGGCCATTCTGGTTGCCGTGGGGATGTTCCGTGCCAGCGGCGCCATGGATATCATGGTGAAATGGCTGGGGGGCGTCACCGGCCGGTTCGGCCTGCCGGCGGAAGCCCTGCCCATGGCATTGATGCGGCCGCTGTCGGGATCCGGTGCCTACGGAATCATGGCGTCGATCATCAATGACCCCGCCATAGGGCCGGACAGCTATGCCGGTTACCTGGTGACGACGCTGCAGGGATCCACTGAAACGACTTTTTATGTTCTGGCCGTCTATTACGGCGCTATTCAGATTCGACGCATCCGCCACACCCTGGCGGTGGCCCTGACGGCGGACCTGGCCGGCATCATATTTGCCGTGGCGGCCTGCTATTATCTTTTTGGCTGAAAGAAATGTACTGACAGGAATCTTAAAAGATGACCATCGACGCACAGCGCTTGGACACAATCGAGAAAAACGCCATCACCGTCATCGGCGTACCCTACGATGAAAATTCCACCTACATGCAGGGGGCCGCCGGAGGACCGCCGAAAATTCGCGAAGCCCTGCATTGCGGGTCAGCCAACCTTTGCAGTGAAGACGGCGTCGATCTGGGGGTACAAACCTTGTTCAATGATCTGGGCGACATGGAATTTGCCCAATCATCGGCCCCGCTCGATGCCATCCAACAATTTGTGGGGAAACTGCTGGAAAAGGAGGCGCGGGTGCTGGTTCTGGGAGGTGACCACGCAATCACCCCTGCTGTTTTACGGGCCTATCATGAAAAATTCGGCCGGATAAATGTGCTGCATTTCGATGCGCATCCGGATCTTTATGAATCGTTCGAAGGCAATCGCGACTCCCATGCCTGTCCGTTTGCCCGGATCATGGAGGAAAAATTAGCCAAAAGGCTGGTGCAGGTGGGAATCAGAACCATGAATCCGCATCAGCAAAACCAGGCGGAAAAATTCGGGGTGGAGGTCGTCGATATGCAATCATGGCGGCCGGGCATGCGGTTTGATTTTTCCGGGCCGCTTTACATCTCTCTGGATATGGATGCCCTGGACCCGGCGTTTGCGCCCGGTGTGTCTCACCATGAACCCGGGGGGCTTTCCACGCGCGACCTGTTGACCATGATCCAGGCTATCGATGTCCCTGTCCTCGGGGCGGATATCGTGGAGTTCAACCCCCTGCGGGATGTATCCGGTATGACCGCAATGGTGGCGGCTAAGCTGATGAAGGAACTGGCCTCCAAGATGCTGAACGATTAGAATTTGTTCACAATGCGATCATCACTTTTCAGCCGTTCCTGGATCCCCCTGCCAATTTGAAACGTACGTTCAAAATCGTTCCAGAATCCAGCGTCTTTTTTTTGCCAGTCCGGTCCAAAACGGTCGCTGAAATAGTTCCCCAGTTTATCGAAGAGGAGTTTCCAGGGGGCTTCCCCACGTTCGTGGGCGCCGAGGATGTCGTTGAGGAGATGATCCAGATCGGCGAGTGACTCCTTGGGCAGGTAGGAAATTGCACCTTTGCGGATGGACTCCATCAGCGTCTCGGGGTTTACCGCATGGGCGGTCAGCATTACCGTAGGAATTCCTTTGGAAACAGACTCCTCCAGCAGCTGCAGTCCGTTGACGCCCATGATGTCAAGAATCGCCAAATCGTATTTGTGGGCCTTTATTTTTGCGGAAGCACTGTCATAATCACGTGCCGTGTCGATTGTGGATTCGTCGAGTATATCTTCGATGGTCTCCAGAATGTCCTCTTCATCATCAACCGCCAGGATCGATTTTCCGCTCAGGTAAGATGTAGACTCCGCCATGATGCCTCCTTTTAATTTTCATGCCCGGCAGGGAACAGCACAGCATGAAAAAATGAATTCTACTTTAATTGCTCGTTTGATCATATAAATACTAAACATGAAAATTTAAAAGTTGGAATATCCCCACCTTCTCACTTTCTTACCTTCTATCCGTATTTATGCCTGTCTTTTCCCGGCCTGTGCTTGCAAACCGGAGGGGCAGGGCCAGGCGGAACGTGGTGCCGGCATTTTTCCGACTGGTAAGATCGATATCGCCACCCAGGCACTGGGCCATGATTCGGGCACCGGCCAATCCCAGTCCATGGCCGTTCCGCGTGTTTTGGGAACAATCTTTGACCTGGGAATAACGCCGGAAAATAGTTGCATGATATTGATCGGGAATTCCGGGTCCATCATCGCTGACCGCCAACACAAAGGTTTCGTTTTCGACATCCAGCCTGAGTTCCAGTTGTTCGGAACGGTAATGGAGTGCATTTTTTATCAGATTACCGGCGATCTGGCAAAACTTGATTTCATCCTGATACATCTGCAGGCTTTCAACAGCCGGTGCCGCGTTGAAATGGATACCGCAGGTCCCCAGGTAATCAAGGGCTTCGTTTCCCGGCCTTATTTGCCGTAGCCTGTCC
>JAFDAT010000337.1 GCA_019313725.1 Deltaproteobacteria bacterium | reverse complement strand
CCTGCATCGCCGCCAGACGGTCAAACGCTCCAATTATGTAAAGGTCGGGTACCGGGGATTGGACAACAGGGAAAACATCCTCTATGCAAAGGGCCCTTCCGCCGCTTTGCTGGAGCACGAGATCGACCACCTCAACGGCGTGCTCTATATCGATTACACATAAACCAATTGAATCATCTGGCCCTACCGGTTTTCAAAACCAGAAGACAAATTGAGGTGCATACAAGATGTAGTCTGTCTCTATACCTGCTGAAAAACAGAGATATCATCCCCAGAATGAAGGACGCTACCGGTGCCTTGCTCATGGTGAAATCGATATTCGGCAGACTACGCGTTCAGCTTCGAATGGGTATGACGTAGAACAGCACCGCAAAAAAATGAAAGGTGCTGCCGGCCAATACAAACAGGTGCCACACTGCATGGTGAAATTTCAAATTTTCCCAGCGGTAGAAAAGGATGCCGGATGTATAGGCAACGCCTCCCAGAATGAGCAGTATGATCCCGCCCATAGCTAGGGAGGTGAATAGCGGCTTAATCGCTACCAGGATAGTCCAGCCCATGCCGATATACAAAACAAGAGACACAAAACGCCAACGCTTTATTCGTCCAAACTCAATAACAGTCCCAACGAACGCAAGGCACCATATCACGGCAAAGATCGACCAGCCCCACGAGCCGCGAAGGCTTATAAGGGTAAAGGGTGTGTACGTACCGGCGATGAGTATATAGATGGCAGCGTGGTCGAGAACCTGGAAAATATTTTTTGCGCGGGGGTTCTGGATGCCGTGGTAAAGCGTCGATGCCGTGTACAGAAGGATCAAGGTGGCACCGTAAACACTGACGCTGATGATATGCCAGGTATTGCCGTAGATGCCGGCAAATACAGCCAGAATGATTAGTGCAATGATCGATAGTATAATACCGAGGCCATGTGTTATACTGTTGGCAATCTCTTCGTTGGCGCTGTATCGGTTCAGATCAGATTCCATATGCTTCGATGCCAATTCCAATGAATGATTTGAATGAATCCGATGCAACCATGGGCTTAATTTTGTGGTTGCATCCACGGTGTAAATATAGACGTGGTTTAGTATAAAATCGTATCAAAGTATTGGTGTTTTTTTAATGTTACAGTTTTTTTACATTACACATATTGCTTTACATTTTATCGTTCCGGGGTTTGTCGTTGCACTGTTCTTTCGGAAAAAGTGGCTGGTGGCCTATCTGCTCATGGCATCCACGATACTGATAGACATCGATCACCTTCTGGTGGATCCCATATACGACCCGGAACGATGCAGCATGGGCTTTCACCCGCTGCACGGGATATGGCCAGTGCTGCTGTATGGATTGCTATGCTTCAATACCAAAACGCGGTTGATTGGCATAGGGCTGGTTATTCACATGGTCCTGGATTCGATTGACTGTCAGTTGACCAACGGGATCTGGTTTCAATTTCCATCTGGCTAAACATCAAGCCGGTAATTCTGAAATGGAGTCATACTGAATGATACGATCTGCAGCTTTTTTGTGTGCAGTCCTGGCTTTATCGGTGGCTGTATTGACGATCTTTTCCTCACCGGGATGCGTATATGCGGACTCCGGTATAACAGCACCATGGGAGCGAGAGAAGGACGAACCGGAGTCTGTTGAAGCGGAGGAGCTGTCAGAAGAGAAGCAACGCCTCGAGCGTGCTCTGGGGACCCGCGATAAAAGCAAATTCACACCCCACAAAATGAACTACGGCATCATTGGCGCTGACGATGCCTTGATGCAGATCAGCTTCAAATATCGCCTGGTCAGTGATTGGGGAATGTACTTCGCGTTTACCAATGTGATCAAATGGGATATTTACGAAAGCTCGACGCCCTATCACGATATCAATTTCATGCCGGAGCTGTTTTACCGGTTTACGCCCAAGAACGACTGGCTGTTTTCCCTTGATGCCGGATACTGGCACGATTCCAACGGCAGAACCGGCGAAGAGGATCGTGCCTGGGACCAAGTGTTTATGCGTTTTAACAAGATCTTCGAAGTCAAGCATGTAAATATAGCCTGGAAAACGAACGTGTACTACGAACTGGGGACCAACAAGGGCAACCAGGACATCGGCGAATATCTGGGCTGGTGGGATACGTGCGTAAATCTCTTGAACATACTACCGACCAGAGGCCACAATATCGATCTTGAGCTTTTCATGTGGTCCGGCCAAGACGGTATTCCTTTCAAACCCGGGCAGTTTCGCGCGGGTATCATTTATAAACTAAAATACGTCTCTTTCCAGCCATCCTTTTATCTGCAGTACTTCAATGGTTATGGGGAGGTCCTGATCGACCACGATGTGCGCACCGAGAGTTGGCGAATCGGGTTGGCTTTTCTATATTAACCCCAACTATGGGGTCAACGCTATTATTGCATGAACCCCTATATATAACGATCGGCCAGGCCCGTGATGAAGTTTTCCAGGCCGTCCTTGCCTTCTTTGGATCTGATGTCCGTGACCAGGTTCTGGATTTTGTGATAAGTTGCCGGATCGTTATGCAGGTCGTCGGTGGAGCGGTAGGTGCCGCCGCGCCGTCCGGTGCGGTATATCAGCCGGTCCTGGTCGGACAGATTCTGGTATTTTTCGATGACGTCGAGCATGGTGGTCTTGTCCTCCGGGAATTTTCCGGAAACCTCCTCGAGAAGGTTCATGATGTGATCACTGGTAATGGTGCTGGTGATACCGTCCAAGGTTTCGATAAACAGCCGGATCTCTTTTGCCAGCATGTCATCGGTCTGAAGCGTGAAGTCGCCCTTGGCCAGTTTTTCATACAGGGGGATCCGCTCGGGCACTCTGAGGCTGCGCAGCCGAATGAAGTGGGGGTTGATCTGATTTAAAACCTTCGCCGTTTCCCTGGCGTGTCCTTCCCACATTTCCTGTCCCCCCAATCCCGGCATGACATATTCGGACAGTTCCATGCCCGCGGCCATGACTTTTTTTCCGGCATCGATCTGGGTTGCCGCGGTTGTGCCTTTTTTCATGAGTTTCAGGACCGGATCGTATCCGCTTTCGAGGCCGATGTGGATTCTGTCGAGCCCGGCCTCGCGTATCCGTTTCAGGGAGTCGGCGGATTTTTTGGAAGCCGTTTTTGAGCGGGAATAGGTGGTTACGCGGGTGATGTCCGGGAAACGCTCCCTAAGAAAGGTCAACACCTCCACGAGGTCGTCCGTTTTCATGATCAGGTTGTCGGCGTCCTGAAGAAAGCAGGCGTGGGTTTCATAATAGAGCCATCCGGCAATGCTGCGGTAGCAGTCGTTGTAGCCCGCATTTTTGAAGATATGGGAGATGACATGGTCATCGACCCGACCGTCATGCTCCAGCCTTTCGGACAGCGCCCGGATGTCGTCCGCAATGTCCCTGGCTGTCTGAATATCGGCCTTGATGTCGGCTACCGGCCGCAAAGAAAACTTTCTGCCTTTGTACACCGGGCAGAATTGACAATGGTTCCAGGGGCAATTGCGCGTAAAACGAAGCAAAAGGCTGCGGGCTTCATTGGGCGGCCGGATGGGGCCCTGCTCAAAACTGAGATTTGCATCGAACATTTTTTATCCTCCAGATTTTTCTCAGGGCAATAAAGTAATACCGATTCGGGGTGATGTCCAATGAATCGTTTTATGTTTTACGTTTTTCGTTTCAGGTGACTATCTTGAATTTTCTACTCGACGCATTTGATTATATGCCATCAAAAACCATGTAGTGCTTAAAATGTAATACGTAAATCTTAAAACGGATATATGAGTACTGCTGGGAGTAAATTATCGTGTAAGCGGGCCATCATTA
Source organism: Deltaproteobacteria bacterium (assembly GCA_019313725.1). Classification (GTDB taxonomy): domain Bacteria; phylum Desulfobacterota; class Desulfobacteria; order Desulfobacterales; family B30-G6; genus JAJDNW01. The sequence goes on along the minus strand of JAFDAT010000337.1, from coordinate 4,478 downwards.
GTTTAGCCCTAACAAATAAACACCTCAACCGGCACACGGCTGATCAGGCGGGATCCGGTGGCAGTGACGGCAAAGACACTCTCGATGCCGGCGGTGAGCCGTGGCCGATGAAGCGGACCTTGCTTCCGTGAGGGCCCAGGAAACTATCGGCACACCCCAGGACCCCGGCACGGTCCCGGGCCAGTTGGAAGAGTTCGCCGGAAGAAATGCCTGGCTCTGCTTTTTCCAGAATGAAGTCGTGAATTTTTATGGCGTCTTCACAGGCCTGCATGGCCTTTTTCGGCATGGCATCGATGGCAAACATACGGGTTTCATCCATGTGGAAACCATTGCGTACAGCGGCAAAATCGACCATGATGGGCTCTCCGGCACGCAGCTGTTTGTTCCCTGCACCGCACGGAAATGCAAGGGAGGTTCCCTGACCGCTGGCCGGGGAATCGAGCACACCGGGCTGGCTGCCGCTTTTTCCGCTCAAAACATGCCAGGGGTAGCCCTCGGTTTGGTAATCCCTTATCCTAATTTTTCCGCCATGCCCTATCCTGCGGGCAAATGTTTCGAACATACCGGCAAACTCCATCTCCGTATATCCTTCTTTCAACACTTCGCGAATGTAGGTAAAGGTCGCGGCGGACATGTCGGCGGTGTGTTCCATCCGGGCAATATCCCAATCCGATTTGATCATGCGGATCTCGAGAATCGATGGGGAGATGTCAGCCAGGCTGCATCCTGGAAAAAGCGATCCAATGAACTTGAACTGGTTGACCGGCATTACATCCAGCTCCAGTCCTAGTTTTGCAGGCAGGTGGCCGGAAATATCGCGGATCAGAGCGGGGACAGCTTTAATGGAGTGAACACGCAGCACGGTTTTCAACGGGGATTCTTTTTGGGCCCGGGCATGGGACCGTTTGATAAACAAAAGGGGGATGCCGTGGGCGGGGACATACATGCAGCCGTTTTGGGCCGTACCGGCAAAGTACATCAGATCCACGCGTTGAATGATCAATGCACCGTCCAGGTTATTGGACCGCAGTCGTTTCTGGAGGTTCAGCAGTCGTTGCTGGATCTCGTCGGAAGGGATGCTAAATGTCGTCATTCTCCTTTTTCATGAACCTCAGGCCAATCCCCTGGCGGCTTACCCTGACGATTTCGGCCGGTACCTTGATTTCGCGGTTGCCGTCGCTGAAGGGGATGCTGAGTACAACGGTCTGGCCCACTGAAAATACTTCGTCGGTCTGAATGAAGAGCCCGCCATTGCTGATATCTTTACAGAGTGCCTTGTAGCTGCAATCCTGCACGGAAAAGGTGATGTTTTTGTCAAAGTTTTTGCGGACACCATCGCGGTCCCCCAGGCTGAGGTTCTCTGCGGGCAATTCTTCGAGTTTGCCCAACAGATCCAGCCTCTGTTCATCATTCATCGAGAGGATCCGTTCCATCAGCGCGAGGATAATGCTGTTGCTGCTTGAATACTCATCATGGTCAGCCATGTGAAATTTCCTTGCGTTTGGCCTGAACCGACCCGCCTGTTTCCAGATCGGGCATGCCGGTCTAAAAAAAACTCGGCCCAAGTTTAAAATAGGATACACTGAAATGGGTAGTTAACTCAACCGTACTGTTTTCCTGTCAGTGAGACATTATGAAATATTTCGGCAATGAAGTCAATCTTAAGTTGAACAGGTTGAATTATAGAAGATTGATATTTTCTTTTAATTCAGATAGTATCTAATGCTGCTGGTGGCTATTCGGCGTTCGATGTTGGACGTTCGATGTTCGATGTTCATCTTTTTCCGATTCAGCCGGGTTTTGGGTATATGTGCCATGCCGGATGATACCTACAACATACTGGTCGTCTGTACGGGCAATATCTGTAGGAGCCCCATGGCCGAGGGGATGTTAATAAATAGCCTGCCTGCCGGTCTGGTCGGCCGTGTGGCGATCTCGTCGGCGGGTACCCACGCACTCCACGGCAACCAGGCCCAGCCGCATGCCATAGAGGTCATGCAGGCAATTGGCGTTGATATCAGCGGCCACCATGCCAGACAATTGAGCGGCACGCTGGTCAGGTCGTCCGACCTGGTCCTGGCGATGGAAACATTTCATCTTAAATTAATTAAAATGAAATCGCTGTTCAGCCCTGCCCGGGCACGATTATTGACCGAGTTTAGTGCGGACGGGGACCGCCATGATGTGCCCGACCCAATGGGTGCGCCCGTCGCGTCCTATGAAGCTTCGGCCGCCATTATCGACAGCTGTGTCAAAGGAGTATATGCATACCTTGAGAAGATTTTTAAAACTCGGTAATTTTTTTATTGGTTGCCTGGGGATTTTGTATCTTGCGGCGGGTTCGCCTGGAGCGTTTGCCCAGGACAGCAAGGATGCCGACAAAAAGCCGGCGATCATCCAGGCCGTCATGTGCGAGGAGATAAGAGATTACGAGCCGCACAATATAGCAGCTGTTTTTTCCATCGCCATCGGCAAGGTGTACTGCTTTACGTCATTCAATTCCATACCCCGCAACATGTTTGTCTATCACAGCTGGTACCGGAGAGACCGATTGATTACCACACGAAGGTTGTCCCTCAAAACGCCTGAATGGTCCGTATTCAGTACGATTCAACTGCGAGAGGCGGACAAGGGGCCATGGCGGGTGGAAATCAAGGACAACAACAGCAGGATTCTCAAAGTCATAAAATTCGGCATCACGGAATAATTATTCATGAGTGCATTTTTTTCACAACTTACGTCTATCGGGTGGCGGGATGTGATCGATATCCTGGTGGTCAGCTATTTTCTTTTTCGCCTGTACGTTCTTTTTCGGGGAACTTATGTATTCCGGGTGATCACCGGTATCGGGTTTCTCTGGGTATTTCAGCGTATTGCCGCCTACCTGGGTTTGATCGTGACGTCGTGGGCCATGCAGGGCATCATAGCGTTTGCCGCCATTATCATCATCATCGTGTTCCGGAATGAAATTAAAAACGTCCTGCAGGCCAAGGATATCGGGGCCATCTTTTGGGGAGTTTCGCATAAAGCCTTTCTGACCCCCGAAGAGACCATCATCAGCAGTGTGTATGCGCTGGCCCAGAAAAAGATTGGGGCGCTGCTTGTGCTGCCGGCCAAGGATGATCTCCAGGAGGTCATCCGGGGAGGCATTCCCTGGCGGGGCATCCTTTCCAAGGAGATGATTTTAAGTGTGTTCTGGCCGGACAATCCGGCCCACGACGGGGCGGCCGTTATCAGCGGAAAACGAATTGAAGAGGTCGGGGCCATCCTGCCCCTGTCCCGAAGCAGCGACCTGCCTTCATCTTATGGAACCCGGCACCGGGCCGGTCTGGGCCTTTCCGAAAAAACAGATGCGTTGATCATTATCGTGTCCGAAGAAACCGGCCATGTGATGGTCGCAAAAAATGGTGAAATCGCTGAGATCAAAGACAACCTGGAACTTCAAAATATCCTGCGGGAACACAGCGGGGTGTCAACGGGCGAAAAGGGCGCCAGGCAGGAAGAGAACTTAAAGCTCGGTTTTGCTGCCGTCATCCTGGTGGTGTGTGTGACCGGCATATGGTTCAGTTTTTCAAGAGGGATGGAGACCCTGGTTTCCCTGGAAGTCCCCATCGAGTACCAGAACAGGAATCCGGGCATGGAACTTCTGAGTTCATCACTCAATGCCGTGAAAGTACACCTGAGCGGGTCCGGTGCTTTGTTGCGATCGGTCAAGCCCGACCAGGTGAAGGTCAGGATCAGCCTGGGCAAGGCCGTTGTCGGTCTCAACTCGTTTACGATCACCCAGGACAATATCTTCCTGCCGCCCGGCGTCATTTTAAAAAAGGTGGAACCGCAGGTCGTGGATGTGAACCTGGACATTCCCGTCAAAAAGGAGCTGCCTGTTCAGATCGACTGGGTCGGGAAACTGGCGGAACACTTGATCCTCGAATCCGCTAAGGTGGAACCTGAAATAGTTTCCGTGATCGGCGGCAGCAAGGTGCTGGAGCATATAAGCACCATTTACACCGAAAAAGTTCCCCTGGACAACATCGATAAAACAGGACGTCTGTCGGTCAACCTGGCCCTGAATCCTGCATCGCTGAAGGTCGCCGAAACATCCAACGGCAAGGCTACGATCACCTTTACGGTCAACCGGCGGGAAAAGATGGTTGTCGAGTAGACGCCCGCAGGGTAAACAACATGGCAAAATAGACGCTATCCTTCCTCATACCCCCGGCTCTGCCGGTGGTCGCTAATTTGCCCATGCAGTCTATTTACGTAAAAAGTAACACGTAAATCGTAAAACGGTATTATGATATATTGAACTGCCCGGATTCAATATAGGACACGTCTTCGACATCCATGATCCGGACGATTTCGCTATTCAACCGCAGTTTCATTTCCCGGATGATTTTTCTTTCCTTTTTGAGGCTGTGGGCAAATTCGAGGACGTCATCCATGAGTTCGTTCAGGGGACTGGCCTTGAGCACGATATG
>JAFDAT010000336.1 GCA_019313725.1 Deltaproteobacteria bacterium | reverse complement strand
ATGTATTGGGCCGGGGTGGCAGTCAGTCCGATATGCAACGCATCAAAGCGGGTTAGTGATGCTTGCCAGGCGCCATAAATGGACCGATGGCTCTCGTCCATAATGACAACATCGAAATAGCCGCTGGTATAATCCTGACACCGGCTGATCATGGTCTGAAGCAGACACACGGTGATCTGCTTTTCCTGCCGGACAATGCCGGGCCTCAGCCAGTAGCTACTGTACTGACCGCCGAGCAGATCCTGGACGGCTTCCAGCGCCTGTTTAGCGAGCTGTTCGCGATCCACAAGGAACAAGATCCGTTCCGCCCAACCCGCCTCGATGAGGCGTTTGAGATAAAAAACAGTGATATCCGTTTTTCCGGTACCCGTGGGCAACTCAATTAAAAAGCGACGCTTCCCCAGCTCGAACGCCTGGTCCATGGCCCGCATGGCCTCCTGCTGGTAGGGCCGAAGCCGGCGGGTCTCCCCCTGGCGAATGTAATAATCTGGTATATCGATCGTTGCCAGCGGCTTCCGATTTTGATGGGACTCGACAAGGCGCTCAAGATCTCTTCTGGAAAAAAAAGAGGCAACAATGCGGGCATCGTCATTGAGGTAATCCCAGAAGTAGATAAGTTCACCGTTTGTCAAAAAGATAAAAGGCGCTCCTATGGCTTTGGCATAAGGCAGGGCCTGCTGCTTGGCCACATAGGGATTGATTGCGTTTTTCTTGGCCTCGATAATCGCTAAGGCCCGGCCATTTTGGTTTTTGAGAACATAATCGGCACGGCCGGAAAATGGTCGGTCCTCTACAGTACCTTGGTCCGAACCAAAAATGGATATGGATTCAGCAACTTGATTTGTGTTTTTGCCCATCACTTCTGAAGTATGAATATGAACTTCCGTCAAAACCTGTGATTTGTCGGCAGGGTCCCAAAGAGCCTGCCTCAACAAATCATCAATAACGATTCTGGCGTCGGCTTCAGTTGTATGTACCCCCATGGTTTCACCTTTTTCTGACTCTACGCTAATATCTTAAGCAATCGTTGTGCCAAATTAATTTACACGATATTTTTTTAACCAGTTTGTAAACGTCTGATAATTTGAGAATCCCAACATCTCAGATGCCCTGCTTTTGTTCCCATTCGTTTCAGCCAAGGCTTTTTTCAAATAATGCTGGGCTAATTTTTCCATAAGATTCATAAGGTTAATGCCATCTGCAACCGGTTTTCCAAGAAGTCCGTCATCACTTGGATACACCATCGGCAACAGGGCGTCGCGAATGTCTTCAAGGTCTATAGTTGTCCCTGAAGACCAGATGGCGGCCCGTCTGAGTGTATTCTGGAGCTCACGTACATTGCCGGGCCACGTATGCTGCAGCATAAGATTTTTTGCGGCAGAAGAAATTTTCTTGTGTTTATAGCCGGGTTCATTGACGCTCTCTTTGTTAATCCGGTCGAGAATGTGATCCACCAGAAGGCCGATATCCCCGGGCCGGTCTTTCAGCGGTGGTAGTTTAATGACGGCAATTGCAATACGAAAAAAAAGATCCGGCCGAAAATGCCCATCAGCCATTTCCTTAACCAGATCTCTGTTCGTGGCGGCAATAACGCGCACATCAAAGGGGACCGGTTTTGACGCACCCACCCGGGTTACCTCTCTTTCCTGTAATGCCCTTAAAAGCTTTACCTGAGCAGACAGGGGCAGTTCACCGATTTCATCCAAAAACAATGTTCCTGTGTTTGCTGCTTCGAAATAACCCGCCCGCTGTTTATCAGCCCCCGTAAAAGCCCCCTTTTCATGGCCGAACAACTCGGATTCGATTAATTCGGATGGAATCGCACCACAATTGACGGCAATGAAAGGTTTTTCCTTACGAGGATTGGCTTTATGAATTGCTTGGGCCAATAGCTCTTTGCCCGTGCCTGAATCACCTTCGATGAGCACGGGAACCGACCGCGGCGCAACCAGTCTCGCCTTTGCAAGGACCCTTTTCATGATGTTGCTGCGATGGATGATATTTTGAAACTCAGGGGCTTCCGGCGAAAGGCCAGCGGACAGTTTTTCGAGTCTTTCGTCCGGTTTTCTTAAAAGATCCGGGATGAATTCAGCGGAAAGATCAAAAGGCACCGATGCGACTTTAACACCCGCTTTAATTGATGACTCAATAAGTGTGGCAGGGTATCGCGTTTTTGCGATGATGACCCAGACAGCTGCCATGGCCGGGGTTCCGGGACTGAGATGATAAGTCAATTCGACATCGCTATCTTCAGATTCCAATGCCTTTTTGATAACTCCGACAGCTGCTTCATATATTTCGCCGAAATGAGTTGGACCGGACAGGCTGACTTTTTTTGTTTGAATCTGTGCTGAAGTTAATGTTTTTAACCACAAGATGTATTCATCAAAATCTGAATCCGAAACATCAGATATCAATATCAACTCTTGAAATGAGCGCTCCGTGATTGCCTGGGCAATGGGGCCCAACCCAATATTTTTGTTCCCCTTCGAAGCCTTTAAATCGGCAAATCCAATCCAGGAAATTAATATCGATTTCATAAAAAATATAATACAAAATATTTTATACTGATGCAAGAAATCTTATTCTATCGGATATAAAATTTTGTCTGACAAATAAACGGTGAACATTGAGAACTCAGATGTGATTAAAAAGGCTTGAAATACCTGGATCTATGGGATGAAAAGCGCAAGCCGTAATCCGTGGCCAATGCCTCGCCAAAAGATGCTTCCACCTCATATGATAAGCAGCTCGGATCCGGTTCAGATAATTATAAGGTCAGCAGGTTCTTGCCCTTCCCTTCGATGGGTTTCTTTCCGGCAATCTTGGCTAAGATTCTTCCCGGCCGGGCATAACGGTCAATATTGATGGAAAAGAGAATGCCGCCGATGGTGCTTTTTACCTGAATGTTTCGTTTTTCAGGCAGAGGTTCCACGGGGTTGACGATTTCGGCAATCAATGTTCCCGATTCTACTGTGGCTCCCGGCTTTTCCAGGAAAACGACCACGCCGGGGGCCGGTGCCTTGACGTGCTCGACGCCGCGCAGCGGGGTGGCGTCATGCAGCAAGGCCGGAATCTCCGCTGCCTGGCCTTCTATGAGGCTTCGCCGGGTGAGGAATTGCATGATGCCCCGGGCGTCTTTTGACGCTAGTTCATGGCTGACATCGGCAGCTCCCCGCAATTCGACGGTGGCGGCTAGACATGCGGCGGGTATCGAAAAATCCGGGTGTTTTTTTGCCAGGTCCCACCAGATCCGGCTGCAGGCTTCGTCAAAGGGGTTGTCGCCCGACTCCTTGGCCAGGAGGGTGACTTCGGCACCCATTTCAGCCGAAAGGTCAGTTGCATCGGGCCATAGAGGGGTTCCCATGTAGATATGCACACTGGCCATAAGGTCGCAGTGAAGGTCGAGGACGATGTCGGCATCGCAGGCCAGGGAGAGCAGCCGGTGTTTTAAAAATGCGGACTCGTCTTCGGGCGACATGGCTGCCAGCACCCCGGACATGCTTTTACGGATGAGGGTAACGTTTTTTACGGTGTTCTTACCCAACCGGTCTTTAATGTCATCCGACACCTGGTCGGTGATGTCAAAATGGTTGCGGTTGAAGTTGACACCGGTATTGAAATCGGCCCGGCCGAACAATACGGTGTCCCGCCACTGGCTGATCCCGACCGGGTTGGCCACGGGCACCAGCACGATTTCCCCCTCGATGCGACCCTCCTTATCCAGCCGATCGAGTTTTTTCATGAGATGGTGCATCACCAGCAGTCCCGGAGGCTCGTCGGCGTGCAGACCGGCTTGAATATAGGCTTTTTTCCCATTAGCCTTGTTTCCGTAACGTATAATCTTTAAGCTGCGCGCATTGCCCATGCTGCTCTGCGGCAGCTCAATGTCTTCAATCGTTTTTGTGATCATGGCAACTCCTGCTTTTCGCTATTATTAAAATGCAATCTTCTTCCCTCCCAATTTTTTGAATGGGAAGTCAAGAAAAATCGTTTTTGTTTGACATTCTTATAGGTTGCCTTTAATCTGGGTCGAACTGTTTTATGAAGCGATGGGCACAGATCGAGTTAAGAACCAGATAGCTCAGGTAAAAGTTTTCCGAATCGTAAACATAATCAAAAAGGAGGGAACATGAAAAAAATTCTAATTGCGATTGCTCTTATTGCGTTGATCTTTGCGGCTGGAACCGTGCAAGCCAAGGAGTGGAAAGTCGTCCGTGTCGGCGTGGAGGGTGCCTATCCCCCGTTCAGCTTTACTACGACCGATGGAAACGTGGAAGGTTTTGATATTGATATCGCCAGAGCACTGGTAAAAGCCATGGGCGCTGACATAAAACTGGTTGTCCAGGATTGGGACGGTATAATTCCAGCTTTGCTGGCCAAAAAGTA
>JAFDAT010000335.1 GCA_019313725.1 Deltaproteobacteria bacterium | reverse complement strand
TATGATGGATGCCGATTCCATCAGCAGATTGCGATACCATTGGAAGTCATGGGCTGCTATTTTCTGAAGCAGCATTGGAAAAAACTTTTTGCGCTGATTTTTAAAGTGTTCGCGAGTTTCGTCAGCCTCCGGGTCGTCGTCGGTGCCCATCTCCACGGAAAGCGCCTTGACCCTGAAATAAAAAACATCGTCAAACGTGGAAAATTCCTTGCCAAAATCCGAGGGGTCCTGGTCCTCTTCCCGAATGCCCACGTCGAGGTTGTGATAAAGAAAAAACTCGGTAAATTCCTTCTTCTCTTCCGCACACCACCGGGAAAGACGGTCCGGATCTGATGCAAGCAGCAGGTTAAGCCACCTGGTGGCCGCAATCGGATTGACCCTGTCACCTTCCCAGATGTCCATGTCCAGCATGTATTCCCATTGTTTTGCCGATGCCAGGGATATGACCGGCTGTGCATCTTCGGGCCCTATTTCATTGACCAGAAGGTAGAGATCTTCCTCCGGGAAGGAGTGCACCAGTTCCACAGGCCTTTCGGAATCCAGGATTTTTTCTACGACCTGTTCCGCGGGCAGGTCCATGAGGGTTTTTCTTTTTTCCTGAAGGCCCAGGATCCGTTGACGAATAAGCGCATTTTGTTTTTTTTCAGCCATGATATTAGACGCATACCACCTTTAACCACCAAGTCACAAAGGACACAAAGATGATTCAAGTATTTCCGAATTTACGACAATACATCGAGCAATGATCAACATTGTTTAATTCAATATCAGAAATAGGCCGTCCGGCGCAAACAGTAAATAAGTTTCGGATTATATGCGTCCTAACGTTGCATTGCTAGTGCAGGTGCTTTTGTTCTGAAGTGTTCCAGGGGGCGATTCGTGATAACAGCAGCATGCCGGGGATCGCTATGATGGTGCAGAACACGAAAAAGTAAACCCAGCCGAAATGTTTGGCCATATACCCGGTGGGTGTCGAAGCCAGAACCCTGGGGATACCCATGAGGCTGCTGAGGAGGGCATATTGGGTAGCCGTGAATTTTTTGTTGGTAATGCTGGCCATGTAGGCGGCGAAAGCGGCCGTGCCCATGCCGCTGCTGAGATTTTCGAATGCAATCACGGCGGAAAGGCCTGCAATACTGTTTCCGGCAACAGCCAGCAGGGCGAACCCTGAAGTTGAAAGCGCCTGTAGAATTCCGAATCCCCAGAGACAACGGTTAATGCCGACACGCAGCATGAGTATACCGCCGATCATTCCGCCGGCAATGGTCGCCCAGAATCCGAAAAGTTTTACCACCGTCCCGATCTGGGTTTTGGTAAAACCGATGTCCAGATAGAATGGAGTGGTCATGGCTGCGGCCATGGTGTCACCGATTTTGTAGAGCAGGATGAAGGTCAGGATCAGCACGGCGCTGTCACGCCTGAAGTATTCGGTCAGGGGTTCAAATACCGCTTCGGCAAGTGTCTGCGGTGTCCCTGCGGGCAAACCGGGCTCAGGGGCCAGCAGGGTGACGATGATGCCCGGAAGCATGCATGCCGCCATAATCTGGTACACCGTGGCATACGACATGTTGTCTGCCAGGATAAGGCCGCCGCCGGAGGCAAGCAGCATACCCATCCGATAGCCGTTGATGTAGAGTGAAGACCCGAGTCCGAGTTCTGCATCGGAAAGATCCTCTCGGCGGTAGGCATCCACGATGATGTCCTGGCTGGCACTGAAAAAAGTGACCAGAAATGCGGCTGCTGCAACCATCCAGGGGCCCCGGGCAGGACTGGTGAACCCCAGAGCGAATATGGCCAGCACAAGGGCTGATTGCGCGAGAATCAGCCACCCTTTTCTGCGGCCCAGAAAGGGAAGCGTGAAGCGGTCCAGGAAAGGCGCCCACAGAAATTTAAGGGTGTAAGGGAGGCCGACCAGGCCCATGATGCCGATGACTGTCAGGTCGACACCCTCTTCCCTCATCCAGGCCTGCAGGACGGTTATGGTCAGCAGCAGGGGCAGGCCGCAGGAAAAACCCATTAACAGGGCAACCAGCATGCGCGGACTGCATACGGTTTTCAGGATGGGGAGTCGGGTGTTTGATTGCATGGTTCCAGATTCACCGAGTTGGTTGTAAAAAACCTAAACTCTAATTCGCCAAATTCTAAACAATATCAAATGATCTAAATTCAAATCATCGAAACGAGGTTGCCGAGGCGCATGCCAATGGCTCATGTTGGGAGCATTTGAGCCTTTGATATTTGGATTTGTTTAGTATTTGGAGTTTTCGATACTAGGGCTTCCGGTTTATCCGGGATGGAGTATTGACGCTTTCAATATTCAATCATTCCCCTAAAAGTTTTTCAGGTGTCACGATGGGACCATATTTCTCCCTCAATGCGATCAGTCCCTTCTTCTGCTCTTCAAGCACTTCGAAAAGCTTTTGCGGGATGTCTTCCTCCTTCCCGTAGGCTTTCGCCTGAAGGTCGATCCTGGAGACGATGTTGTCGATATAGAGTGAAAATTGCCGATCGTAAAGATCCAGGCTGTATTCTTTGGCGATGATGTCGTGGAAGAGTGTTTTGAGATCTTCGAATTTCGGGAGATAGCCGATGGGCGTCTCGATAGCCTCGACATCGTTGTGGGCTTTTCTTTCCAGCCAGGCCAGCCAGACTTTCACATCTTTCTTTTCTCCGAGTAGTTGTTTGGAATCGCCGCCGCGTGCTGCCTGGGTAAGGAAATAGTTCAATCCGGCCATGACCGGCTTTTTGTCCTGCGCCAGTTTCGGGTTGTTGAAGAATTTGAACTGGGCGTCCATATAATCACCCAGTGATCCCGGAATAAAGGGGGCATTGGCCCATGGTGCGCGCTTAACGCCGGTTGCACCGACTTCAGTGGCGGTTGCCGCCGATACGATGCAGGCACCGATGGTTACGCCGTGGTCGGGATTTTTTGCCGCCCACACCGGTGGCATGGTGTCGCTGTCCCGCCCACTGTAAGTGATCACACGTGTTTCTACACCCAGGGGATCTTCGGCCCTGGCGGAGTAGTTGGCCAGGGAGGTCGATGAAACCGTGCATCTGGAATTGGGGTGAGACATAGGGATCTCGTTGCCGTCGGCATTTTTTTTGCCTTTGTGCCAATCACCCTGAAAATTTTTACCCTTTTCCGGGGCAGGTTCACCATTTCCAACCCAGTGGGGCACCCCGGTTTCATCAATCAGCACATTGGACCAGATCACCTCGCTGCCCTCGCTGCGCAGGATACTCATCAATATGGGATCACCTTCGCGGTTGACATCTTCAACAATGCCGAAAATGCCGCACTCCGGATTCACGGAACGGATGCTGCCGTCTTCGGCGATCCACATCTGGGCAAGGTCATCGCCGACGAAATAGGTGCCGGCCATGGCGGTGGTTGTTTTTCCGCATCCGCTCGGCGCTGCTCCCGTACACCAGGTTTGACGTCCCCCGGGTCCATCGATGCCGGTGATAAACATGTGCTCGGACAACTCGGCACCCCTGTTTTCATAAACGGCTTTGTCGACGGAAAAGCGGTGATTCCCTTTTTTCAGCAGCAGGGTGTTGCCGGCATAGGTGCAATTGAAACTGAATGTGGTTCTGTGGCTCCGGTCCATGAAAACGCGTGCACTGGGCAGATCTTCCGGCCGGTTAAGGCCTTCGCTATGGATATTGGTGTAAAAATGCCCGAGACGGTCTACTTCTGCATTGAAATTTTCATAGGCGTTTCTGTAAAGAATTTCGGCGCTATGCGATACATAGGCGGAACTGGTGATTTCGAGGGCAGGGTTTGAAACGGGGGATCCCACCGGACCGCGCATGTAAAATCCGACCACCATGGTTTTGCCGTGCATAATTCCGGACATGATCTGACGGACTTCACCGAGTGCTTCCGACCGCTCCATCCGGTTGGCCAGAGAGCTGATCCGCTCGTCCTGATCAGCAATATAATAGGTCCTGTCGATGATTCTACCCTGTTCGTCTTTCAGGTCGAAATGGATGGTGTGGCCCTGCATGGAGAGCAATGCTTCCTCCCCCTTTTCCAGCGCCATGGTGCGAATGTATTCCCGATCATCCTCGGAACCGGTATTGATGAACACGGCGTCGGGACGGCACATGGCAATGGCGTTGGCAATGTTGATATTGATGGCAGGGTTGGTGATCTGCTTTATCCTTGAAAGGCTGCTGCTGTCCAGTTTGTCCTGAAACAGTGCTATAGCGGCGTCGTAATCATGAATGCCGCCGACCTCTTTGACAATGTCAACGCCTTTGTTTTTCTGTCCCACAATTTTTCTCCTTAACTCCCTTTTTAAGCCACCGGCTCTGCCGGTGAGAATTGAAAAGGTTCTACCGATCCGGTGAGGATTGCATTGTAATCAAAGCCTTCAATAT
>JAFDAT010000035.1 GCA_019313725.1 Deltaproteobacteria bacterium | reverse complement strand
ATCTCTCTTTCCAGGCTTTTGTCCATCACCTGGGTCTCCTCACGGTTCCATGTTGCCGGCATCTCCTTGAAGGAAATCAGTTCGGGTACAGGGCACACAAAATTACACAGCATACAGCTCAGGCACTTGTCTTCGATCAACTTCGGTCTGCGCTCCTCAGCCTCCCACTCGAGAGCCTGACCACCGGCATCTGTACAAACGATATAGCACTGTCCGCAGCCCACACATTTATCCAGATCGTACCGGGTAATGCCCTGGCGATCCAGTGCGAAATGATCGGTGGTTTTCAGATTGGGAAGCGCCTTGCCCACCAGATCGCTGACCTTTGTCACACCGCGCTGAACCATGAAGTCGGACAGACCTTCGATCATGTCCTCCACGATCCTGTAGCCATAGTGCATGATCCCGGTGGTCACCTGGATGGTTGACGATCCCAGCAGAATGTACTCCAGGGCATCGATCCAGGTCTCGATTCCGCCGATACCGGAGAGCGGCAGGGTCAGTTCGCCGCACTGCGCCATGTCGGCAATGAAGTGCAACCCGATGGGCTTTATGGCCGGACCGGACGTACCGCTGACGGCGCCGATGCAGAATATGTTGGGCTTGGGCACCAGGTCTTCGAGGCCGACTTCGGAGATCCCGCTAACCGTATTGATGGCCGAGATGGCGTCTGCACCGTCGTTTTTAGCGTATCTGGCGGGCTCGGTCATGTCGGTGATGTTGGGTGTCATCTTGGCGATCACCGGAATGGAAACGGTGTTTTTAACCGTTGTCGTAAACTTTTCTATCAGGTCAAAGGCCTTGCCCACATGGTGGCCCGTGCCCTCGATACACATGTGAGGGCAGGAAAAATTGAGTTCCAGCATATCGGCACCGGTGTCCTCGGACACCTTGGCCAGGTAGGCCCACTCGTCGTTGGAAAAGCCCATGATGCTGGAGATAAGGATGTGTTCCGGATAGCGTTTTTTCAAGTATAGAAAATCGACCAGGTTGTCCTTCAGGGGACGGTCGGAAATCTGCTCCACGTTCTGGACGCCCACCACCCGTTTGGCACCGTAGTGAAAAGCGTTCATTCTCGGAGACGGGTGGGTGATCTTCAGGCGATCCGAATTGAGTGTTTTGAAAACCACACCGGACCAGCCGGCATCAAAGGACCGCGCCACCATCTCGGCACTGTTGGATACCGGTGAAGATGAGAGCAGGAAAGGATTTTTAAACGTTTTCCCGCAAAACTCAATGGATAGATCTATGGGTTGGCTGGACACGATATTTCCTCCTATTGCTTTAAATATGCCTTGATAGCCCGGGCAGCCACTTTCCCGTCCTGCACGGCGTTAACCACCAGTGCCGGTCCGCGAACGATGTCACCGCCGGCGAATATGCCGTCCACCGATGTTTTGCCGGTGGCTGGATCGGTCTGAATCAGATTTTTTTCCTTCAGTTTCACATGCGGGTACCACCCGGGGGACTGGTCCTCGGCCTTGTTGCCGATGGCCTCGATGACCACGTCGGCACCCAGAATCCATTCGGAGTCCTCGATGTTGACCGGCGACCGCCGACCTGAATCGTCCATATCCCCTAAGGCCGTGCGGACAAGCTTGAGCCCCTTGATACATCTGTTTTCATCCACCACGTAATCGACGGGCTGGTTCAGAAGCAGAAAATGAATGCCCCCCTGCAGCGCATCGATCCGCTCTTCCGCTTCAGCCGGCATTTGCGTGTAGGAACGCCGGTAAACCAGGTAAACATCCTTCGCGCCCAGGCGGGCTGCCGATTCCACACAGTCCATGGCCACGGAACCGCCGCCGATGACAGCAACCGTTTTGTCCTCGATCCTCTCTGCAAACGATTGCAGGTTTCCATCGCGCAGTCCCTCCAGATATTGAACGGAACTGTACAGACCCTTGATATCTTCCGCCGCCGCTTTCAGCTGCACGGCATCCCACAGTCCGGGTGCCAGAAACACGGCCTGGTAACCGTCCCCTAATAGATCCTCTGCGCCTTTATGCCCATCGATGGGTGACGAACATTTGAAGTCGACGCCCAAATTCCTGATATCCTCTATTTCAGCCGCCAGAAAATCCAGATCGAAGCGGAACGAAACAACGCCGTAGCGCAGCACGCCGCCGGGTTCCGGACGGGCTTCGAAAATGGTGACCGGGTAGCCGTCCTTGGCCAGTTCCGCGGCACAACTCAACCCACCGGGCCCCGAACCCACCACGGCAACTTTTTCAGGTCTGGGGTCGGCTTTGGCGAACACCTTAAAATCCGTTTCCCGGGCATGCTCGATTAAAAAGCGCTGGATCTTACCAATAGCAATGGGCTGCCCGATGCCCGTTGCACTGCACTCTTTCTCACACAGTTCAGCGGTGGGGCAGAGCACCCCGCAGGCGCCGCCCAGGATGTTGTTGGTCTTTATGGTGCGGATAGCGCCGGTCACATTGCGAAACCGCAATTTCCTGATAAACGATGCCGGATCGGTATCCGCAGGACACCCCTTTGAGCAGGGTGCGTCATGACAGAGCAGGCAGCGGTCCGCCTCGGCAATGGCCTGCCCCATATCGAATCCCTTCTTCATGCTCTCGAATTTATCCGCGTAGCTCACAAGCTTCCTCCTTGAAAATTCTGTTCTTTCTATCTCTCGACCTGCCTTCATCATCTATTAAAAAAATTTTGATTATAGAATAACTTTCCTGCATTGACAATAAAAACTTGCCCCCTGCTCCAAGTGTAAACGATTGTGCCGGAAGGGTGTGTACACCGGTAAATGTACACACCCAATGATGCATTGTTTCTAATGAATATTATTCAAAAAGTCTTGACGCCAATTCACAAATTAAGTTACAAACCGGATGTATTGTAGCTACATCATCTCTACCATGAAAGGGGAACTCCATGTCAAGAATCGTCAAATGTGCTCACATACAGGCATCCAATCCAAAACATGACGGCACACCCTCTGAAATCAAAACAGCCATGATCGAAAAACATATTCCGCTCATCGAAGAGGCCGGCTCCAAAGGCGTCAACATCCTCTGCCTCCAGGAAATATTTTACGGTCCCTATTTCTGCTGCGAACAGGATACCAAATGGTATGCCACGGCTGAGAGCGTGCCCGGTCCCACCACCGACCTGCTGGCGGAGTATGCCAAAAAGTATAATATGGTAATGGTCATCCCGGTATACGAGAAAGCCATGGACGGTGTCTACTACAATACGGCCGCGGTGGTGGACGCCGACGGTAAATACCTGGGCAAGTTCAGGAAAATTCAGATACCGCACACCTGGCCGGGGTTCTGGGAAAAATTCTACTTCAAACCGGGCAACCTCGGTTTTCCGGTATTTCAGACCGCCTATGCCAAAATCGGTATCTTTATCTGCTACGACCGGCACTTCCCCGAATGCGCCAGGGTACTGGCCCTCAACGGTGCTGAAATCCTCTTCAACCCGTCGGCCACTACAGCCGGAAAGTCTCAATACCTCTGGGAACTTGAACAGCCGGCCCAGGCCGTGGCCAATGGCGTCTTCATCGGGGCAAACAACAGGGTCGGCCTGGAAAAACCCTGGGAGTTCGGCCGCTTTTACGGTACCAGCTATTTTGTGGACCCACGCGGTGAAATGCTGGTGAAGGGCAGCGAGGACAAGGATGAAGTGATCATCGCCGACCTCGATCTTGATGTCATCCGGGAAGTCAGGGACGGGTGGCAGTTTTTCAGGGACAGGCGGCCTGAAATGTATACGGAAATCTGTCAGCAGTTGCCATAACAATAACCTTCATAAGAAACATCAATAGTTGTTAAATATTCGTTATTGGATATTTTTTAATTCGACGTTGGATGTTGGACGTTCGATGTTCGATGTTCATCTTTTAAAACAACCCCGCATGCGGGATAACAATGGAAGGAGGAAGAAAAGCTTATGAGTGAAGAACAAGCAGAACACAAACACTGGATCGTTTACCCTCTCGGAAGCAAGCCCAAATGGGGCCTCGCCATACTGCTGGGTATCCAGCAGTACCTGACCATGTTCGGGGCTACCGTGCTTATACCGTTCATCGTCGGCGGCGCCATGGGGCTTCCCCCCGACCAACTGGCCTTAATGATCTCAACCATCTTCTTTACATCGGGACTGTGTACCCTCATTCAGCAGTCCCCTCTCGGGAATAAACTGCCGGTTATCCAGGGCGGGACATTCTCTTTCCTGGGTCCCACATTTGCCATACTCGGCCTGTGCACGGCTGAATTGGCCACTGAAGCAGGGGTTCCCCTGTGGCAGCTGAAAATCCAGATGGTTTCCGGCGCTATCATGGTCGCCTCCGTGGTCGAAATTGTGCTGGGCTACACCGGCATCATGGGCCAGGTGCGTAAAATTATCAGCCCCATTGTTATCGGCCCCACCATCGCCATGATCGGGCTTGCCCTTTTCAATATCGGTGCACCGTGGATGGCTGGCAATTGGATTATTTCGCTGATCACCCTGATCGCCCTGATCCTCTATTCACAGGTTTTCTCGCACAAATCAAAGGTCTTCATGCTGTTTCCGGTCCTTTTGGCCATCGCCACGGGTTGGCTCTGCGCCCTTTTGGGAACCGTCACTGGTCTGATTCCCGACGGCAATGCTGCCAACCTGGGTGGGAAACTGGATCTGATCGGCTCGGCCGCATGGCTCAGCTTCAAACCCATGATGCCGTTCAAATGGGGTTTCCCGAACTTCGGTAGCTCGGTGCTGTGGGCCGGTGTTTTCGGCATGCTGGCCGGGTACCTGGCATCCATGATCGAATCCATCGGTGACTACTACGCCTGTGCGCGTATATCCGAAGCGCCTGTTCCCACGGGCAAGATGATATCCCGGGGCCTGGGTGCGGAAGGTCTGGGCTGCCTGATCGCCGGCATCCTGCAGACCGGTAACGGCACCACCACCTACTCTGAAAACATCGGCTCCATCGGCCTGACCAAGGTCGCCAGCCGACGCGTGGTCCGTTGCGGGGCGGCTGTAATGCTGTTCATCCCGATTATCGGCAAATTCGGAGCGGTTCTGGCAACTCTGCCGCAACCGGTGGTCGGGGCCATGTTCGTGGGCCTTTTCGGCATGATCGCATCGGTGGGACTCTCCAACCTGCAGATCGTCAACCTGAACAACTCCCGGAACCTGTTCATCATCGGCATCAGCTTTTTTGCCGGTCTCAGCGTACCGTACCACTTCAATCCGATGCTGTCGGCCAGCGCCGTACCCATCGATTGGAGTGCCGGGGGACCGTTCTTTGCCGTTCTGGGTAATATCTCCCAGGCAATTCTGACCACAGGTATGGCGGTTACCGCTCTCTTAGGCATTGTCCTGGACAACTTTCTGCCCGGCGCATCCCGTGCTGAAAGAGGCCTGGAAGTCTGGGAAAACGAAGCTTCCGACGAAGCATGGGAAGAGGCGGAAGCCAAATGGGCCGCCATGAAAGAAGGCGAGATGAGGCCCGTCTAAATCTAAAAGAACTTCGTTCTTTTAGTGAACGCACCATAGAGAGGGCCGGTTTTTCTGAAACCGACCCTCTCTTTTTTTATAATTTGAATTTTGATCGTCGAGATTTGTTTGCTATTTGTCTATTGATTATTGTAATTTACTTTAAAATGTTGATGTTTGAGGCCGGTTGGTTTAATCCGGTATCCAGAAACCAGGATCCAGGATCTTACAATACACAGGAGCCAAACATTGCCCAAAGCACTCATGAACATTGTTTACGTCCTCTTGGTCGCCGTCGGACTCGTGGCCATGTATTCACTTTTGAATGCCGGCAATACCGACAGCCTGCTCAGGCCTGTTTTCCCGGACCCGTCCAAAGACGTCTATGTGGCCGTCATATCATCGCTGATTGTCTTTGTGCTCGGGTTCGTGGTTTTCTTCAACCGGGACAGTGAAGGGTTCCGCAACCTCATCGAAATGAACGGAGAACGTATTCGCCAGCTCAGAAATGAAGGCAGGTCAGACGGCGAAATCGCCGATTCGATTCTGGCGGCCATGGGCAGCCGCAGTGGTTACCGGCATAACATGGCGCACAAAAAACTGGTGGTCTATCTTTCGCAGTACCGGTGAACCCGGATTGCGGAATTCGGAATACGGAATATGAGCCTTAAAAACCTTATTCGCAAATTGACCATTAGCGGTTAACAATTCAATGTGGTTAACTTAAGAGGGTTCCATTTCGGGAGAATCCATCGAAATCGCTATCGGGATCGCTATCGGGATCGCTATCGGGATCGCTATCGAAATCGAAACAATAGGACACTTGACCACAATAAGCTTGATGTCTATTGAATAGGGATAACATGCACAACCTATACGACAACCAGCAATGGATATTCATTGCCCTTATTTTTTTCGGCATCATCGGCTACATCGCCTTTATCCGCTGGCGGGACCATCAGTGGATCGAAAAACGGTTCAGCGGGCAGAAGGTGCTGGCCATGAGTTTCGGGGTGAACTATTTCGGCCGGGCCAGCGAACCCGGAAAGCCCAGAAAAAGCAGCGGGTTTCTCATGCTTCTGCCGAACCAGGTGTTTTACCGCAGCCGGACCGCCCGGCTGGAATTAAGTATTCCCAGCAATAAAATGGTCCAGGTCTACCCGGACAACAGCATCAAGGGTTACAACCTGCATCAGTCGGTCATGATCATCGATTTTATTAATGAAAACGATGACCGGGACAGTGCCGCGTTCAAGATCCCCTACCCCCCCCAGTGGATCCATGCCATTGAAAATAATCTGTTGAAAGAGAATACAGAGATTATTAATAAATAATATATTTAATCAGCATGATAGCATATAAATCGTAAATATCTTAATATTTAGTATATTTAATATTAAAAAATATTTCTATATCCATGTTGACAATCGTCGGCCGATAGCCTATTGAGCGGGAAAATGGTCGGAAACAACAATAGAGCAAATCTGCCATTTGGTATTGGATCATTTGAAATTGTTTAGAATTTGGGTTTTTCGATATTAGTATTTCCGGTTTATCCGGGCAAAGGATATCATGTTTAAAATCGCTCGAACCAGCACGATTACCCAAAAAATAATTGACCAGATCAGAACGGCCATCCTGGCGGGTAAGCTGAAGCCCGGTGACGTACTGCCCCCTGAAAAAGAACTGACGGAGCAGTTCGGGGTCAGCAAGCAGACCCTCAGGGAATCTTTGAGGGCCCTGGAGCACATGGGGCTGATCGATGTCCGCAAAGGTATCGGCGGAGGTGCCCATATTGTCGAGGTGGACATTGAGGTCACCAAACAGAGCCTGGCCAATTTCCTCTATTTTAAAGATCTCACCATCGAAAACCTGTCGGAACTGCGCAAACTGATCGAACCGCATGCTGCCGCAAAAGCGGCCGACCATATTTCAAAGGATGATCTCCAGAAACTGGACCAGCTCAACCAAACCGCCCGGGATAATCTGAACAACAATCTTCTGGCGGAAATGAGCCATGACGAAATCAACTTTCATCGTGTCATCGCCCAAAACACCGGCAACCCCATCCTGATTCTTATTCTCGATTTTGTGGAAAATCTGCTGGAAGATTTTAAAAAGGTGCTCAAGCCCGACATGGCGTTTTCAAAATCCGTGCTGGATGCCCACGACAAAATCTATCAAGCCATATGCGATAAGGATCCCAAGAAAGCCTCGACCGAGATGTATCAGCACGTTTACGATGTGGAACTGCATCTTGCCAAACTGAAACAGGATGTTGATTTGTGGCAGGGCTGCCTGAAAACCGGTAGCTGAACACCTGCTCAATTTTTTAACAAACCAAAAAAGGAGGAAACATGTCTGACACACCAAAAAAACTAAAGTACTATGTAAACGGCCAGTGGCTGGAATCCAAAACCGAAAAATGGATGGATTGCTTCAACCCGTCCACCGGCGAAGTGGTAGCATTGGCGCCCCAATGTACCCAGGAAGAAGTCGACGCTGCCATCAAGGCTGCCAGCGATGCCTTCCCGGCATGGGCCGCAACAGCAGTGACCAAGCGCGCCCAGGTCCTGTTCAGGATGAAAGCTCTGGTTGACAAAAATTTTGATGAACTCGTCCACCTGGTCTGCGAAGAGAACGGAAAGGTCTGGGGCGAAGCTGTGGGTTGTATTGCCAAGATGAACGAGGTCATCGAGTTTGCCTGCGGGATTGCCCAGCTTATGAAGGGCGAATCCGTCATGGACATCACGACTGGCTACGACACGGTACAGTACAAAGAACCCCTGGGCGTGTTTGCCGGGATCGCTCCCTGGAACTTCCCGGCCATGATCCCCCACGGATGGATGGCGCCGCTTTGCGTGGCCACAGGCAACACCATCGTCATTAAACCGGCCAGCTTTGTCCCTCGCAGCTCCATGAGGATTCTGGATTTGTGGAAAGAAGCCGGTCTGCCGGACGGTGTCATCAACCTGGTCATCTGCGGCCGGGAACAGGCTGAAATTCTACTGAAGCATCCTGACATCAAGGGTGTTACCTTTGTTGGTTCGACTTCTGTCGGCCGGCACATCTACAAAACAGCCGCAGGCCATGACAAACGCGTGCAGGCACTGTGCGAAGCCAAAAACCATGCCCTGGTGCTCAAAGACTGCAACCTGGAAAAAACCGTTGCCGGAATCGCCAACGCTACCTGCGGGTGTGCGGGTGAACGCTGCATGGCCCTGCCGGTTCTTGTGGTTGAGGAAGAAATTGCTGACGAATTCGTTGAAAAACTGGTCAAGACCCTCTCCGCACTCAAGATAGGCCCAGCCTACGACAAGACATCTGAACTGGGGCCAGTGGTCAACGAAGGTCATCGCCAGTTTGTCAAAGGCTGGATCGAAAAGGGGATCGAAGAGGGCGCCAAGATGGTTCTCGACGGCCGCGATGTAAAGGTGGACAAACCTGGATTTGAGAATGGCTTCTACCTCGGCCCCACAGTTTTTGACCATGTCACCCCCGATATGTCCATAGGCTGGAATGAAATTTTCGGACCGGTCACCTGTATCAAACGGGTGAAAGATTTCG
Source organism: Deltaproteobacteria bacterium (assembly GCA_019313725.1). Taxonomy (GTDB): domain Bacteria; phylum Desulfobacterota; class Desulfobacteria; order Desulfobacterales; family B30-G6; genus JAJDNW01. Next base: position 5,944 of record JAFDAT010000035.1, on the reverse strand, counting down.
AGGAAGGACTTAACCTGATGAATTCCAGCGAGTTCGCCAATGGTTCCGCCATTTACACCCAGAACGGGTACTTTGCCCGCGAATTTTCTCGACGCACCCACGGCGGTATGGTGGGCATTAATGTGGGTATTCCGGTACCGGTGGGTATTTTCGGTTTTACCGGCCACAAGAATTCTTTCTTCGGAGACCTGCATATCATGGGCATGGACGGTATCCGCTTCTTTACCGAGCAAAAATCCGTAACCGCCCACTGGTTTGACGAGGAAGCGGCAGATTGTAAAGTTGACACCTGGGATGGGATGATCGAAATCCCGGAAGACAAAAAATAGATCCAAAACTACATGAAGCATTCATGTCAGGAAACCGGTACGGGGTCTTTTCAAACAAAAGAGACCCCGTACCGGGATTACCAACCCTATTAAAGGAGCTGGACCAATGAGTGATATGGAAAACAGGGTCAAAGAGATGGCTGCCCACAGTTTCGGGACATGGAACCGGCAGAAAAACTGGCAGGCGCCCTTGCTTATTGATGATGCCGAAGGCGTGTATTTTACCGACAGCAACGGCAAACGCTACATCGATTTCTCTTCGCAGCTGATGTGCTCGAACCTTGGTCACAAGAACAAAGCCATCATCGAAGCCATCCAGAAACAGGCTGAGAAACTGCCTTATGTTGCCCCGGTGTTTACGACCGAGGTTGCGGTGGAAGCCATCGAAGCCCTGCGGTCAATCATGCCCGCGGGATTGGACAAGTTCTTTTTTTCGACCAGCGGCACCGAAGCCAACGACGGTGCCCTGGTGATGACGCGCCAGTCAAAAGCGCCGGCCTTCAAGGTGATCTCACGCTACCATTCCTACCACGGCGCCACCTCCGCCGGCATGGCGTTTACCGGGGATCCCCGCCGGTGGCCGGTGGAAAAGGTCCGGTATACCGTGGACGGCGTCTGTTTTGCGCCGGACTGCTACTGCTACCGCTGTCCTTTCGGCCAGACGTATCCCGAGTGCAAGGTTCAATGCGCCCGCTATCTTGACTACATGATCAAGGAAGAAGGTAATGTCGCCGCTATTATCGTGGAACCGGTTGTGGGCACCAACGGCCGTCTGGTACCGCCACCGGAATACTTTCCCATGCTGCGCAAAATATGCGACGAAAACGATGTGCTGCTCATCGCGGATGAAGTCATGACCGGTTGGTACAGGACCGGAACGCCGTTTGCCATGCAGAACTGGGATGTCCTGCCGGACATCATGACCACCGCCAAGGGGTGCACTTCCGCCTACACCCCTCTGGGTATCACGGCAACCACCAAAGACGTGGCGGATTTCTTTGAGGATGAATTCTTCTGCCACGGCCACACCTATGCTTATCACGCGCTTTCCCTGTCAGCGGTCAAACCGGCCGTGCAGGAATACAACAAGCTGATAGGATCGGGCCTGCCTCAAAGGGTTTCCAAGTACCTGAAGGAAAAACTCTTTGAACTGGCCGACAAGCACCCCTGCGTGGGTGATGTAAGGGGCTTGGGTCATTTTTATGCCCTTGAAATCGTCAAAAACAGGGAAACCAGGGAACCGTTCGACGTCAAGGCCGACAAGCTCAGCGGCAAGGCGCTCATGACGGCTAAAATCTCCGGAGATGCCATGAAAAACGGTCTCTACGTAGTCCCATGGTACGACACCCTGACCATTGCACCACCGCTGATCATCACCGAAGCGGAAGTCGATGCGGCCTTGGCCATTCTCGATAAGGCGCTCGAGATCGGTGACCAGGATGCTGCCAAAACAGACGTACCGGCATCTCGATCTACGGAGTTCTAAGGCATTTAGGAACTTTTAATAGCCACAAAGGCACAAAGACTCGAAGTAACAAATATTCTAACCTTTGTGTTCTTTGTGCCTTTGTGGTTAAATTATTATTGAGTTTTGATTTCTAACTTTGGTCAAGGTATCAGCCATACCGGGAGATCAGGAACCGTGGCGCTGGACATCGGTACATTCAGAAAAGATTTTGATGCGCGTTTTAAAATATTCCACGAGCTCATGGCCAAAAAAGTTCGGGACGTACTCCTGGTCTCCACCCCCTACGACGCCTGGATCATGGAGGAGGATGTCAGGCTCTCTGAAAAAATCATCCACGAATACCGCGGCTTGAACCTCAGCAATCCCCCTCGCCTCACCTGGGTTTCCTCGGCAGATGAAGCCCTGAAAATCCTGGATGAAAAACAATTCAACATGGTGATCACCATGCCGCGCGTGGCGGACATGGACTGCCTCGATCTCGGAAAGAAGATCAAGAAAAAGGACCCCAACCTGCCGGTGGTGCTATTTACCCACAGTGCGATCACATCGGTGGAATTTTATTCCGACAACACCAAACCGGAAGGTATTGACCGGGCTTTTGTCTGGTCGGGCAACACCGATATCCTCGTGGCTCTGATCAAAAGCGCCGAAGATAAGATGAATGTCGCATTCGACACCCGGTCGGCCGGTATCCGGGTTATTCTTTTTGTAGAAGATTCGCCGCTCTACATCTCTTCTCTGCTGCCTATTTTGTACAAGGAACTTGTCAGCCAGACCCAGGCCGTCATGGAGGAGGGTTTGAACGAAGAGCACCGCCTCCTGACCATGCGTGCCCGCCCTAAGATTCTGATTGCAGAAAATTATGAAGAGGCCCTTGAGCTTTACGAAAAATTCAAACCGTATATCATCGGCGTTATTTCGGATGTTCGGTTCCCCAGGCAGGGCACCCTCTGTGCCGACGCCGGTGTAAAGCTCCTTTCAAAAATCAAACACGACCGTTGGGACATCCCGCTGCTGCTCACCAGTTCCGAACCTAGCAATGCAAAGAAAGCCGAATCCATCCCCGCCTTTTTCGTGGATAAGAATTCCCCGGCCCTGCATGCCGGCGTCCATGACTTTTTCCTTGATCACCTTGGATTCGGCGATTTTATTTTTCGGGCGCCGGATGGAAGTGAAATCGACAGAGCCTCCAACCTGAAGTCCCTGGAAAAAAAGATCGATACCATCTCCGATGAATCATTCATGCTGCATGCCGGCAGAAATGATTTCTCGCGATGGCTGTTCGCCAGAACAGAAATCGTGCTCGCCTCAAGACTCCGACCCACCACTTTTGATGACTTCTCCCACGACACAAAACAAATGCGCGAATGGGTGGTATCGACCATCCGTAAACGCCGGAGCCGCAGGCAAAAGGGAATTGTGGTCAATTTCGATGCACACGATTTCGATCTGGAAACCGAATTTTTTAAAATCGGCAAAGGCTCTTTGGGGGGCAAAGCCAGGGGGCTTGCCTTTGCATCCAATCTGCTCCGGCATAATGCCGACCTGCACGCCAAGCACCCGAATGTCAGCATCGTCGTCCCCCAGTCGCTTGTCATAACAACCGAAGGCTTCGAATCTTTCATAGAAAAAAACCATTTGATCGGGCTGGCCAACAGTGACGTTCCGGATGAAGAGATAGCCCAGGAATTTCTGAATTGCGCCATCCCCGGATGGATAAAAAAAGACCTGATCGCCTATATGCGTCAGGTCGACTATCCCATTGCCATCCGTTCATCGAGCCTGTTGGAAGATGCCCAATTCAGGGCCTATGCCGGGCTTTACCGCACCTACATGCTGCCCAACGACTGCTCGGAATTCAGCATGCGGCTCGAACACCTGCTGACCGCCATAAAGCTCGTGTACGCATCGACCTATTTTCACGGGCCAAAGTCTTTTTCGCAGCGGGTGGGACACCGGACCGAAGAAGAAAAAATGGCCGTCATCATCCAGAAAATGGTGGGAGAAAACTACAGCGGTCATTTCTACCCCGCCATCTCCGGGGTGGCCCAGTCGCACAACTACTACCCCTTTTCGCATATGAAGCCCGAAGAGGGCATTGCCACCATTGCCCTGGGACTCGGAAAGATGGTGGTGGAAGGCGGGAAAACCCTGCGGTTTTCGCCCAGGTACCCCCAGCTTTTACCCCAGCGCTCAACCGTGGAAGACATCCTGGAAAATGCCCAACGATTCTTTTACTCGCTCAAACTGAACAATGACTGTCCCCTGCTAGGCACCAACGACAGCGCAAACCTTGAAAAGCGTGAAATTTCGGACGCGGAGACCGAACCACCGGTGTCCATACTCTCCTCCACCTACATTCCCGCCGAACATCGCATCCGGGACACCGTGCATATCCCGGGACCCCGGGTGCTGACTTTTGCCCAAACGCTCAAATACAACGCGTTCCCCCTGGCCGACATCCTGTCCCAATTTCTGCCTATCGGTGAAGAGGGCATGGGCTGCCCCGTCGAAATGGAATTTTCGGTCAACCTGTGCCAGGGGGAGGATTGTAAACCCGAGTTTTCCATACTTCAGATCAGGCCCATGACCGCACGGGCGGAACTGGAAGCCGTGGACATCGGTGAGGAAGAGGTTAAAAAAGCATTTTGTGTTTCCCGCAAATCGCTGGGTAATGCCGTAAAAACAGACATTGCGGATGTGATTTACGTTAAACCGGAAACATTCGATCCCGCCAGAACCATTGAAATCGCGCGTGAGATCGGTGCAATGAACAACATTCTGCTGCAGGAAGACAGGAAATACCTGCTTGTTGGACCTGGCCGGTGGGGTTCCGCCGATCGCTGGCTGGGGATTCCGGTCGGATGGGCCGACATCTCCGGTGTGGACGCCATCGCAGAAACCACCTCCACGCAGATCAAGGCCGAACCGTCCCAGGGTTCTCATTTTTTTCACAACATCACCACCATGGGTATCAGCTACATCAATGTTTCCGATTCAAACGGCGATTTTTTCGACTGGGACTGGCTGACCGCCATTCCAACCCGGCATACATCCAAATATGTTGCCCACGTTAAGCTTGACAAGGCCATGACCATTAAAGTAGACGGAAGGAAATCGTGCTGTGTCATGTTTATCTAAGGGTCAATTAAAAACCGTTTTACGATTTACGTTTTACGTGAGCCTTTTTATGGAAATGAAAGTAAACCCATTCAAACGCATGCAACGAATTAAAGGAGGTACTCATGTCAGATATCATTCAACTTGTAAAAACAAGGGATCCCAACGAACCTGAGTTTCACCAGGCCGTAACCGAGGTGATGGAATCCATCGAGCCCGTCCTCGAACGCAATCCTGAATATCGACAGGCCAAGATAGTGGAAAGACTGGTGGAGCCGGAAAGGGTCATCATGTTCCGGGTGCCCTGGATGGACGACAAGGGTGAGGTCCAGGTTAACCGCGGTTTCCGCATCGAGATGAACAGCGCCATCGGCCCCTACAAAGGCGGGCTGCGTTTTCACCCTTCCGTCAATCTGGGGATCCTGAAGTTTCTGGCATTCGAGCAGGTGTTTAAAAATGCCCTGACCACCCTGCCCATGGGTGGTGGCAAAGGCGGATCCGACTTCGACCCCAAGGGAAAATCGGACAATGAAGTCATGCGCTTCTGCCAGAGTTTCATGGCTGAACTTTCCCGCCACATCGGCCCGAACACGGATGTGCCCGCCGGCGATATCGGCGTTGGCGCCCGGGAAATAGGTTTTCTTTTCGGAATGTACAAAAAGCTGCGCAACGAATTCAGCGGCATACTCACGGGTAAGGGGCTGAACTGGGGCGGAAGCCTGATCAGGCCTGAAGCCACCGGCTATGGTTCGGTCTATTTTGCCTCGGAAATGCTGAAAACCAGAAATGAATCCCTGCAAGGAAAAACCTGCCTGATTTCGGGATCGGGCAATGTCGCGCAGTACACCATAGAAAAGATCCTGGACCTGGGTGGAAAGGTGGTTACCTGCTCCGACTCTTCCGGGTACATTTACGATGAAGAGGGCATCGACCGCGATAAACTGGCCTATCTGATGATGCTTAAAAACGTCCGGCGCGCCCGGATAAAGGAATATGCCGAAAAGTATCCTAACGCTGTCTTCGCCGA
>JAFDAT010000334.1 GCA_019313725.1 Deltaproteobacteria bacterium | reverse complement strand
GATCTTAGGAAGTGAATTATAGGAATTAGATGGAGTTCTTCTTTTTTTATAGAGAATTAATTAGAATAAAATCGGGACCATGCAACATAACTTAAACTTGCACCATAATATGATGAAATCTTTATTTTTATTGGACCCATTTTAGGGTGCTGATCTTTATGCAGTGACGTAATGAGTTCTTGAATAAAGTAGACACAAGATGTTGTGGTTTTATTATTTTCTCTGAAACCGTCGATTACGCTAATAAACCTCGAAATTCAAAAATGGTGATTGCTGGAGACGATCACCCCCCCCCCGTATAAAATTGCAGATAACATGATCGGTCAAATTTCACTATATGAATTTGGCGCTTATTTCACCACTATAAAACATATAATTTTTTTCTAAATGGTAGGCTTACATTACCTTTTTCATCTGCGACCTGAAAATCAATCCGATACCCGCTGGCTGGGAATGTAACATCTAATTTTTGAGAAATATTATATTCAGGCAATTGTACAGAATCTAATTCATAAACAGTTGGCCCATCGTAAACTATATCAGGATTACTAAGATCGTAGATGATTACATGCAAGGTCACGATGTCTAAATCAGGGTCCTCAAGATGGACTCCAATAGTAATATTGTCGCCGACATTGAAATTCGAAGTTGGAACAGTGGAGGCATCTTTATAAAAATATACTGCCCTTATTGTTGGTGCTGTCCCACGATCTTCATCACCTGAAATGCCACATCCAAAAACTAAAAAACTGCACAAAATCAGAGGAAGCAGAAAGGGTATGGTTTTCATCATCAAACATGTTTCGATTTAGAGGTGAATGTTAATATATTGAGAACGTTCCAGTTTTCAAACTATTTTATCTATTCTTTGCCATCTTGTTTATGCAACTATGGGGTTAACATCCGTCCGGCGGTGCAGGCACGACATGATCCTGAGCGAAAACGTGCAGAATCGGAGAGTGCTAGTACGCCGGTGATATGATCCGGATTAGATGCATCGCTGCAGACGAAGAGGCGTTGGACGTCCATGACCAACATCTGCTGGATGGCCTTGGACAAAAGCTCTTCGGCTGGTACGGAATGGACCGGCGTGTTCATTATTTCACGTGCTTCGGTCCCCGGAGACATACCGTGGTGATAGGCGACGATGAGATCGGTCTTCGATATAACCCCGACAGAGGACTGGACCTCGTTTTGGACGAGCACTGCACTCATATTGTGGGCAGACAGGATTTCGATAACCGTGAAGAGCGAATCATTGTCCCGACAGGCCCACACGTCCTGCGTCATGACTTCCTCCACGGTAAGACGTGCGGAAGGATCGATTCCGGATAGCCTCACCCCCTTTTTCGTGGTTCCACGCTCGCAGGCCCGGCAGTACCGGTAGAGCAGTCCCACAATTTCCGAGTAGGCCACCGTGCCGATGACTTCCTCCCGATTTGCGCCGGTAACGTAAAGCCGGTGCACACCAGCAGCCTCCATCATTTCCAACGCGTCTTCCACCGGGTCATCTGGAAAGCAAGCTATTGGTTGACTGCCCATCACGTCGCCCAGCGGGGTTTCTATCGGTAGTTCTGCATACAGGGCGCTCATGAGATCCGTTTTCGATACTACGCCGCAAGGAACGTTGTCGTCGGTGAGCAGCACGGCATTGGCCTTATAACGGATCATAAAACGGATGCCTTGTCCAATATCCACCGATATGGGAAGGTTGATAACCTGCCGCCGCATGGCTTCACTCACGGGGATGCCGCTGAGTACACTGCGTGTTTCAACTACAGGCATGTTTAAAATTCCTTCAAAACATTGTTTGCGAAGTTTTGAAAAGCCTTACTGCCGTTCATTTTCCATGGAAAACATGGCCATCAATTGATAGAACACATCAGAAACATAGACGATGCCCACCACCACCTGGTCCTCGACCACTGGAAGCCGCCGGATATGCTTCTTGATCATGATTTCGGCGATTACCATCAGGTGAGTGTCTTGCCGGATGGTGACCACCTCGGTGGTCATGATGTCATCAACGAGAATGGACCGGATCGTTTTCAACCGATTTTGGTATATCTGAGCCAGATCCAAGTCTTCCATCTCCCCGAATATGGCTACATGTTTGGGTTGCACGTAATTCAGGATGTCATACATGGAGAGCATGCCCACCAATCGATCATCGTCGTCGGTTACCATCATGCCAAAGATTTTTTTTTCTTCGCTTTCTGAGAACTTTTGAAAGGCTGACACTGCCTCAGCGATGTTTTGTTGTGGATGAAGAACGTGAAACTGGGTGTCCATAAAATCACTGGCGAACATGCATAGCTCCCTCATGGTTATAAATTTTATGCATTTCATTAAAATAAACCCATGAATATTTCAATGAAAACCTATATTTTATCATTAAACACCGCCCGAAAAATTGTTTGAACAGTTCTTTAGGGATATATTTTAAACGCCTTCCGGATTTTCAGACCTCTCACTGAACAGGAATATGTAGAGGATGTACCCATAAGCGAGCAGGGAAAGGATGGCAAATACGACGAAGTTGGTCCCCAAGGGGGCGAGCACAATAGCCGTGACCCAGTGAACGGCGATGACGACCTGGGAGTGCAGCCTGATGGGAAAGTGATCTTTCCTGCAGATGACTGCCAGGCCGCTCAGGTTCCAGCCGTAAAGTGCGGCAAAGGAATGCATGCGCAAGAAGAATTTCAGGTTCTGGTGGTCGTATCTGGGGCTGAATTCCAGGGCAACATATATGATCCCGGTGATGGCGGTGTACCAGAGGAAAAACATCCCTGAAGTCAAAAAACTTTTCTGCTGAACCCGGACACCGAGATCCCGGTACATGAAGTAGATCAGTACAACCGAAAAAAAGAGGATTGTGGTCACTACCAGCTGGGGGATGAGTTTTTCGAACATGATAAAAATAAAGAAGATGATGACCCCCAGGTTGACATTCCAGAATCCCATGTTTTTAAGACGCAGGGTCAGGCGCGATACATCGTTGCGCATATACGAAAAAATCACGGACATGGTAATGAGTGAAAGCGGAAAGGAGAATCCTAGGAAAAAAGTGTTCAGGGTGAGTTTTTGAAACGACACCAGTTTCAGATACTCATTGTTCAATATGACCAGTCCTGAAATAGCGAGGCCCATGCTGAGACACAGCAGCGAGGCCTGGTGAAACTTCTCGGCAACCGGTGCATCCGTCTTGAAAAAATTGACGGGAAATAGAGAGAACTTTTTAATCCTTACGGAATCGACGATAACTGCCAGGATAAAGGCCACCAGCATAGAGAGCAGATAATATTCCAGAAATGCCAGGAGTGCATAGGTTAACGCCAGACCCAGAAAAGCGGTGGCTTTGGGGGAAAGGTTTTTCCGGCCCTCCGTATAATAGATCAAAATCGTTCCGCCGCTGCACAGGTTGAAGAGAAAGATGTGCAGGCGCTCGAAATTATACAGGCTGGTTCCCGGGATGAACAGGTGCAGAAAACCAAACAGAAGCGCGGTGATCATTTCCTTCTGATTATCATTTCTAATGTAATTTATAACGGCGAAGCTGCGTTGCATAAATTTTGGGCAACAAAATTTATTTTCCCAATAAATGCAGTAAGGCCCCTTCGAGATCCGGGTGGCGGAATCGATAACCGGCGGCCAATATTTTTTCCGGCTTGACGCGTGTACTGGCCAGAAGAATCTCCTGCCCCATTTCCCCAAACAGCAGTTTAATCAGCCAGGCTGGAATAGTGAACAGCGCGGGCCGGGAGATGACCTTGCCCAGGGTACGGGTCAGTTCCAGGTTGGACACCGGGGCCGGGGCGACGATATTGACCGGTCCGGAAAGGCTCTCATCGTTGATGGCATGATAGACGGTTCCGATCAGGTCGTCCATACTGATCCAACTCATGTACTGGCCGCCCGAACCCACCTTGCCGCCCAGGCCCATTTTAAACGAGGGCAAAAGACGTTGAAGGGCACCGCCCACAGGGCTCAAAACAACCCCGATCCGGAGGAAAACCACGCGGATGCCCTTTTCCAGGGCCGGAATGGCGGCATTCTCCCACTGGCTGCACACACCGGATATGAAATCCGTGCCGCATTCATTTTCCTCGGTCATGACCTCATCGCCCCTGTCGCCATAAAAGCCGATGGCAGAGGCGCTCAAAAAAACTTCGGGGGGCTTTGCCATCCTCGAGATGTGCCTGGCAATCAGAGCGGTTGTTTTGTTGCGGCTTTCAATGATTTTCCTTTTCTTTTCAGGGGACCACCGGCCCTGGCCGATATTTTCTCCGGACAAATGGATAACCACGTCGAAGCTGTCCGTATCTTCGATATCCAGAATTCCTTTTTGTGGATCCCAGAAGCGTTCATTTTCGTTTTTAAGCGGCTTCCTGCGCACCAGACGGGTGACCCGGTGACCTCCCGTGGTGAAAAAGGGAATCAGGGACGATCCGACCACGCCGCCGGCGCCCGACATCAGGATGTGCAACGGCTTTTGGTCTTGCCTCGACAGGTGGTCCACAAGATCCCTGGCAGTCGTTGCGTGCCGGTAACGGAATATCCTTTCCAGCTTTTTCTTGATGGACCGGCCGCCGAAGAGGTTCCCAAGCGGGTGGAGTGGCAGTGCGTAATCAATACGGTCTTCCAGCACTGTTTCGCCCCCATCATCCGTCGTGAAGGTGTGGGTGTGTATCCAGCGTTTGAAGGGGCCTTTGACCTGTCGATCCTGGAACATGCGGTTTTTTTCATACAGGGTGTGCTCCGCTATCCATTTTATTTTTACAGGCAACGGTCCGGCCTTGATATACATCTCCACCCGTGTGCCCTCATCGATTCCCGGGCCTTTGGATATGACTTCAAGGGGGTCCCACGGCGGACTGAGCCTTTCCAGGGCTCCGGACCGTTCGTGCCACTCGAAAACTTCTTCAACAGGGGCCTTGATGCGGCATACTTTTTTGAAAATCATGAATTTCCGGTTCCATTGTCTGTTTCTAATATGTTGATACATAAATGTCTCATAATAGGACAACTACACTATTTCATTAGAAATAGGCAATCGTTTTTCTCGCTATCATCAATACCCATAAATCTAAAATGAAACCGAAATTTAGCTTAGTAATTATTTATAATGTGTATGATTATAATAAATATCAACTACTTATTACTTAATCGCCGCATAGATAATTTGAAGCAGAAAGCTGCAGTATGCTTGGTTGCAACTGAACGACATAAAAAATTATCAGATGGCATGTTTTTAGCAGAGAGTTATCGCATCAGAATGGAAAATTGCCACCCGGTTCTCTTGAAAGTTGGCATAACGGTTCATACTATTAAGGTACCTCAATTTAGGTGGTGTTCGGTAACCGGCAAATCAGCGACCTCCGGCAGAGCCGGAGGTATGAGGAAGGCCCCTCGAAGGGGCCTGCTCTGCCGGAGATCGCTGATTTGTATCAAGAATTTTTTCTTTATGCATATTTTCATCATAAACACGTATGATTAAACGATTTCTAAATGTAATCTGTCTGTCTTGTTCGTGCTGGATGTAGTGGCAACCCCTTAAAAAGGAATCTCGTCTGATGAAATATGAAGAAAGAATAAATTCTTGGCTTAACTCCCTTCATCAGACACCGGCGTAGGTTAAGTGAACACTGTTGTCACATGTATTCCTCACCGGATCGGTAGAACCTTTTCAATTCTCACCGGCTGAGCCGGTGGCTTATGTAGGGAGTTATGGAGGCATACATCATGAAGTTGAACGATATAAAAAAAAACCAGAGTCTTGTGGATTTAATTGACTGGGAGATGACGCCCGAGGAGGCTGTGCGGCTATATCTGGAGTGGGGCAATAACTGGACACGCGGAAACTATGTCATCCGGTCCAAAGATGATGTAGCCCATTATTTTGTCGTCAATACATGGAAAAAGGAACCGGTCATATATTTGGTACGCCGCAGCTCCGAGGAGGCCGAGGAATTGGCTGAGATTCAGATGCCCAGGAGCCTGAAAGAAGCCTATATAAAAGAGAACGGGTCGTTGAAAGGTGTTTATGCCGTGGAAGGCGACGTTCGGGATTGGCTCAAGCAGGAGCTTGATGCGGCCTGATAACCCCAGCGTTGCAAAAGCCGGAGGGCTTCAGAGTCAAGGCGTCTGAGGGTGAAGTCGTAGTTTTTTACTTCAAACCCTCAGCAACACAGGATCTGAAGTTCTCCGGCTTTCCCGCAGGGTAAACAACATGGCAAAATAGACGCCATTTCTATAATATTGGTTATAATAACAAGTCATTATCTATACTTTGCCAGGTTGTTTATGCAACTATGGGGATAACTCAACTTCCTGGGTTCAGTTAATGCGAATTGAATAATCCGTCGGCGCTGTTCGAACTCGCCGCAAGGGCTCTTAACATCAGCGTAGGCCAAATGATTTAATATGGGTTGAATCTGTAATAAAAATATGGAAAAAAGGGAGTTAATGCTAAAAGGAGGAGGTTGAAATGAATTTCAATTCTGTGGAAGAAATTATCGAGTACGCCCTGGGTAAAGAAAAAGAGGCTGTTGAGTTCTATACGGAAATTAGTCAGAATGAGACCTTTGGGGCTGCCCAAAAGACTTTTCTGCAATTTGCCGAAGAGGAGAAAAAACACGTCAAGCTGCTGGAAGACCTGGGCAACGACAAGGTGAAGATCGGTGAGTATAAATTCGAGTGGATACCCGACATGAAACGCAGCGATTATATGGTCGATGTCGAATATGAACCGGGGATGCACTACACGGACATTCTGCGGCTGGCCATGAAACGTGAGGAAAAAGCCCTTGAACTCTATAACGAACTGGCGGGTAAGGCGGACAAAGAAGATTTTGTAAACGTGTTCAAGATGCTCTGCCAGGAGGAAGCCAAGCATAAACAGATTCTGGAAACCATTTATGACGATTTTATGGCCGAACAAGGTGACTAGTAAAGAATCCTGGCCCAGAGGACCAGGCATTGCGTTGCCCCTAGAAGGGGCTCTATCACAGAACACATGAGCCAGAGGATTCAACAGCCTGAAGTTACAGAAAAAAACTTGAACATCGAACATTGAACGTTCAACATCCAACGTCGAATGTGGAAGACGCTTCGCTTTGTCTTATTTATAAAAAAGATAGAATACCATATTCGATGTTCAGCGTTGGATGTTCGATGTTGGACGTTCATTTATAAAAAAGATAGAATTCGGGGTTTTCGATGTCAACAGGTAGGTTTGTTCTCCCGGCAAGCCTTTTCCTTCGTTTTTTCAGCCAGTCTTACCTGTTTTCTATCCATGGCTTCCCGGTTCCTTCGCTTTTCATCCGTGGTAAGGATTTCAAGCGGTGGGGCCGAGGACGGCCGGTTGTTTTCATCCAGGGCTACAAACGTGAGATAGGCCGATGCTGTGTGCCGGATCTTCTGGCTGATGATGTCTTCGGCCTCCACCCGCACGCCGATTTCCATGGAGGATTTGCCTACCATGTTGATGCACGCCTTGATGGTGAGCAGGTTGCCGATGAGCACTGGATGATGGAAATCAAGCCGATCGATGGAAGCCGTCACCACGTTGCTTCCGGTGTGCTTGATCGCCACAACCCCGGCTGCGTCATCGATATGTTTCATCACCACGCCGCCGTGCATGATGCCGGCGAGATTGGCATCCTGCTGTGATACCATGTGCCGCATGATGACGCTGCTGTTGGCGACGGTTTTTGCTTCCATGATATTTTCTCCTGTCTTATAAGCTGGGCAGTGGTGATCAGAACCACCCCTTCTCCTCAACAACAGTTATAGCGGCGAAGCCGCGTCCCATAACAAAAGATCTGATTGTTTCGTGGAAACAATCAGATCTTTTGTTATTTCCAGTAGGGGTTGACCAGGTCTTCAAATATGACGGTGGCGGCTTCTGAACCCTGGCCGGC
>JAFDAT010000333.1 GCA_019313725.1 Deltaproteobacteria bacterium | reverse complement strand
TATTTTAAAAAACCCATCGTCGTGAATACCTATTCCATTTACATCAAAGATATTCAGCCCAAAGGATTTAAGGTTATTGAAATTGATGGTTACGTGACCGATAAAGCGGTTGAGAAGACCAAACAGGTATTGGACAACCCAAAACTCTGCAAAGAAATGGTTGATCACGATTATGCGTTAGCCAAAATATATTTTTCCTACACGGTTCTAGAACGTATACTCAGACATTATATGATTGAGAACAATTGGATGGCGCCTGAATGCCAGTAGAAGGAGAGGCCAAATGGAAAGCATGGATAAGGTAAAAGACCTGCTTAAGAAAATATATGGGGAAGAGACCGGAGCGCTCGCCTTAAAGCGAATTGTGCCCATAATCGAGAAGTATGCGGTCCAGAAAAGCAAAAAAGAAACCTACTTCTCCCAGGAAGATGTGGTTCTGATCACCTATGGCGACTCCTTGAAGAAAGATGGTGAAGCACCCCTGGCGACGCTGCATGGATTTGCCAACCAATACCTCAAGGGGGCCATTTCCAACGTTCACTTCCTGCCCTTTTTCCCCTACTCTTCGGATGACGGTTTTTCCGTCATGGATTTTTTTGAAATCGATCCTGAACTGGGCACCTGGAAAGAGGTCGCAGCCATCGGGCAGGGCTTTGAGCTGATGTTTGACTATGTTGTCAACCATTATTCATCAAAGGGTCAATGGTTCCAAAACTACCTGGAGGGTAAAGAAGGATTTGAGGAATTTGCCATGGAGGTCGATCCTGTGACTGATTTATCGATGGTCACCCGGCCCAGATCCTTGCCGCTTCTATCGGAATACAAAAAAAAGAATGGTCAAACGGTTCATCTATGGACCACATTCAGTGCCGATCAAATTGATTTTAATTTTAAAAACCTGGATGTGCTCGAAAAAATGATCGACGTCCTGCTGTTTTATGCCGATCAGGGCGCGACTATTTTAAGGCTGGATGCCATCGCCTATTTATGGAAGGAAATCGGTACCAACTGCATTCACCTGTCTCAAACCCATGATATCACAAAACTGTTCCGGGCCGTATTGGATCGGGTGGCCCCGGATGTGATCATTTTAACGGAAACCAATGTCCCGCATGATGAGAACATCAGTTACTTTGGAGACGGCCGCGATGAAGCCCAGATGGTCTATAATTTTACCTTGCCGCCGCTGTTGTTTTATACACTGGTAAAAGAAGATGCCACCGTCCTATCGCAATGGGCCAAAGGGCTTTATCTGGAATCTGCAAATAATACGTTTTTTAACTTCACGGCCTCCCATGACGGTATCGGTGTCCGGCCGCTGGAGGGAATTTTGGACGCCAAAGAACTGGATGGGTTGGTTGAAATCGTGAAAGCCAATCAGGGGCAGGTTTCTTACAAAAAAAATCCCGACGGTTCTGAAAGTCCCTATGAATTAAACATTACCTATTTGGATGCCATTTTGGCGGACACATCCTCGACCCGCGCAGAAAAATTTCTGGCCTCCCAGTCCATTCAATACGCCCTGCCGGGCGTACCGGCCACTTATATCCACAGTCTGCTGGGTTCACGTAACTGGGTGGAAGGGGTTAAGCAAACCGGCAGAGCCCGGACCATCAACCGCGAAAAACTGCAGGTTGAAAAACTCATTTCAGAATTAAATGATCCCGAATCCTTTCGCGCACGGGTCTTTTTCCCGTATCTGGATTTAATCAAAACCCGCAAAAAGCAAAGCGCCTTTCACCCCAATGCCGGGTTCGAAATTCTGCAAATCGATCCAAAAGTTTTCGGGATCAAACGATACAGCAAAAACCAGACGATTTATGCCCTCACCAACATATCATCTAAAACCATTTCCGTTTCCCTTTCGGGAACGGAAGCAAGCGATCAAACAACCGATTTGATTACCGCTGAAACGGTGAATACAGCGGCATTTAATCTGAACCCCTATCAATACATGTGGCTTGAAGAAACAGGACACTAAAGGAGCGCGATAAATGGACACGAATACATGGGCTGCAAAAGCAAAAGACGGTTTCAATGCCCTGGATGTTTCTGAAAAGTATATCAACTCCGCCTTGAAATGGCTGGACGTCTGGTTAATTGATCAAGCCTTCAGCGACTATGTTCCCCAGATTCAATATTTAATCGAAAACGGCCGCTGGAATTTTTTGCTGGATTCCTTTTACCAGGTCATCCCTTTTGGCACCGGCGGCCGCAGGGGCCTGGTCGGTATCGGGCCCAACCGGATTAATACCTGGACGATACAGGCATCCGCCCAGGGCCACTCTCAGTATCTGATCAAGGTGTTCGGGGAGCAAGCCACAAAACGGGGGGTAGTTCTCACATATGATGTTCGCAAATTTACCCAAAAAGGCATCTATGATGATTCGGCGCCCAATCCCGTCATGGACCTGGACGGCAAGCAGCTGTCGATTGCCGCTGCGGAGGTTTACGCGGCCAATTATATCAAAGTGTATATGTATGACACGGTTAGAAGCACCCCCCAGCTGTCTTTCACCATCCGCCACCTGAATGCGATTTCCGGAGATGTTTTCAGTGCCAGCCACAATCTGCCGACCGATAACGGCAAAAAGGTCTATGATCAGTACGGCGGGCAGCTCATTCCGCCGGATGATCAGAACCTGGTTGATGAGGTTACCCAGAAGGTCAAAGAAATAAAAACGGTTGATTTTGATCAGGCCAGAGCCGGCGGGCTCATCGAGCTTATCGGAAAAGAGGTCGATGAAGCTTATTATAGTGCCGTCTGCCCGGTATCCCTTTCTGAGGAGAGAGATCTAAAGATCGTTTATTCTCCCCTGCATGGAACCGGCCTGACATCGGTTGATCCGATATTTAAAAAGCTGGGTTTTGACGTCATGCTCGATCCGGCAACTTCGAACCTAAGCGGAGCGTTTGAAAATGTAACTTTCAACATACCCAATCCGGAAGTTGTCGAATCCTTTGACTCCTCGCTGCCGTTTGCCGAAGAAATGGACGCCGATATTTTGATCAGTACCGATCCGGATGCCGATCGAATCGGCGTGATGCTCAAACACAACGGCTCCTGGGAATTTTTAAGCGGCAATGAAATCGGAATCATCTTGACCCAGTATGCCATTTCAAAATATAAAGCACAGGGTCGGCTCAACCCGGAAAATATCATCATTAAAACCGATGTCACCACTTCATTGATTCAAAAAATCGCGGATGAAAATAAGGTTCGATGTATCGGCGACTTACTGGTCGGGTTCAAATATATCGGCGATCTGATGAATAAAATCGAAAGTGAAAATAAAATCGATCACTTTATTTTAGGCACCGAAGAAAGCCATGGATATTTGATGGGCAATTATGCCCGGGACAAAGATGCCGCCTGTGCGGCGGTGTGGATTTGCGAACACGCGGCCGAGCTCAAAAAGAAAAATAAAACGCTATTGGATGATCTGGCCGAAATCTATGCCAAATACGGCTATTGTCATAATTATTTAACCGAAATCAGGCTGCTGGGCGCCAGGGGCATGGAGCAAATCATGTTCATTATGAATCATCTGCGGGATACCCAGATTGATTCGTTTGGTGATTTCAAGGTCCGGCATAAGATTGACCGCCGCGATGGGGAACCGCAGCCGCACCTGTCGCGCACCGACTCATCGGCCCGCAATATGCTGATCTACTACCTGGAAGATACCCCGGATACAACCAGCATGCGAATGACGGTGCGGCCGTCCGGCACGGAACCGAAGATTAAAATGTATTTCGAGGTGTTCGGCAAACCGTTTAAACTGGAAAATATCAATTCCGAAAAAGAGAAAGGCATCAACGTCCGTGAAGACCTGGAAAAAAGCGTTATGCAGTATTGCTATCAGCTGCTGGACGTCGATTTTCCCGATAGAGGCTTTTTGCTGTTCTGGCAGCTGCCGCTCAACGATAAATTGAAATATTTTGAAATTGAAGATGAGATCACCCGTTTGAAAAGCGTTTCCGATAAAAATGAACGCGAAGCGGCATTATTCAAGCTGCTGCAATTTCTTGGCGCTAATCCCATCGAAAAAGTCAACAAGGCGTTCCAGGAGAAGTATCAGGCGGGTATATTGGAATACCTCGAGCTGTTTTAAGCCGAACAGCCACTTAAGGTTTTGTAAAATACTACTTTAACACTCCAAATTTTTAATTTGCGGAGGAAACCCCATGCCCTTCCCTGCCAATAAAACCAAAATTGTCTGCACCATCGGACCGGCCTCGAATTCCCCGGCGATTTTGGAGAAAATGATCCGAGCAGGCATGAACGTCGCGCGCCTTCCAAAAAATCCGGGCCGCATCAAAAGCCACCAAAAGACGGGTGGCCATCATGGCCGATCTGCCCGGTCCCAAAATGCGTATCGGTCAATTTGAAGAGGAACCCATTGAATTGCAGCTTGATGATCCCTTCACCTTGACAACCGAGGATGTCATCGGCAATCAGGCGCGCGTATCGGTCAGCTTTTCGCGTCTACCCAAAGTCGTTAAACCGAAAGATGAATTGTTTTTAAACGATGGTCTGATCGAGCTTGAAGTCATAAAAGTAGCGGGCCATGATGTCCAGTGTAAGGTTATCGTCGGCGGTCAACTCCGATCTCGCAAGGGGCTCAACTTACCCGGCATCGATCTGGGCATCAGCGCTTTTACGGACCACGATCATGAATGCCTGAAGTTTGCCATGCAAAATGGCGTGGATGCCATCAGCCAGTCGTTTGTTGAAACCGGCAAAGATATCGAGGCGGTCCGCAAAGCCGCCAAGGATCTTGGCCACGATCCTTTTATTATCGCTAAAATCGAGCGTATCGACGCACGCAATCACATCGATGACATCCTTGACGCAGCCGACGGCCTCATGATTGCGCGGGGTGATCTGGGAGTCGAAATCCCCATCGAAAAAATGGCCGTTGCTCAGAAGCTGCTTATGC